>DXHG01000160.1 GCA_019113455.1 Candidatus Treponema faecavium
CAATAACACATTCCTTTTTTTCATATGCTGATACGTCCATCCTCGCGGATCTTGAAACCGGTTCCCCCTCGTCTCTGCGGAGCGCCGTATCCAAAATACGCAAATCATCTTTTGATTATTCTGATACCGACCGCGCACTGCTTGCCGTTGCAGGCGGCATTATGCAGATCGCGTGGCCAAACGAACCGGTGACGTGGGAGATTCCTGAGACGGCAGGAACTGACCCGTATACGGGCGCTGTCGCGTCAGCGCGCCTGGGCGTATACGACACAAATACCGGTAAAAACGATTTTTTAACGCTCGTGCTGCCGTCTCTCGTGCTGCTTACGGTGCCGTCAAAAACAGATTTTTTCGCGGAGTCGGAACACGACCTGCTTGCGGCGCTTGAGCTGAACAGCCGCTCCGTGCTTGCCCAGTATCTTTTAGGCGTGCTCTATTATAGAACACACCGTTTTGAGCAGGCGCTTGAACACTTTTCCGCGGCGCGTGAAATAGACGCCGATTGTTTTGAACTCACGTATATGACCGGTATGACGTGCCTTGCGCTCAACGACTACGCGGACGCGTACGCGCTCGGCTCGCAGCTGCTCGGCCTGCATCCCCAGAACGCCGATGCGCTCAAGCTCTGTGCGGAATCGTCGTTTGCGCTCGGCGACTATGACAGCGCCGAACTGTTTGTTGCGCAGGTGCTGCAGCAGGAACCGGAAAACGCCTATTACGTGCTGTTCCGCGTGCGCGTGCTGATTGAAAAGCGCGATTTTGTGCGCGCGGCGTCGCTGCTTGACGTGTACGGCAGAACGGACCGGACTTCGCGCGACTATCTGCTTTTGCGCGCCCGCATCCAGGAAGAATGGAACAAGAATGCGGCGGCAGCGGCGTCAACAATGGAAGACGCGCTTATCCGCTATCCCGATGATGAAACCGTTATTCTTGCCGCGGCGCGTCTTGCCGATACGGCAAATCGGGAACTTGCCGGAAGAACTGCCGCCGAACTTGCCGGCCGGATACTGGATACAGACCCCGATAACCTTGAAGCGCTCACGGTATCGGTGCACGCAGCCGTAAAAGAAGAACGCTGGCAGGCCGCGTATGACACAAACCGGTATCTGATTGAATTGACGTCTCCTGAGGTGCCGTTTGCCGTATCGCTGCAGCAGGTGGATATCTGCATTGCGCTTGAAAACCTGAGCGAGGCGTTTGACATTGCAGACTCTCTGTACCGCGCAGACCCGTCAAACGAAGCCGCGTGCGCCGCCTATATCCGCGTGCTTGCCGCGCAGGGGCGAACCGCTGAGGCGCTTGCGCTGATAGAAGACAGGCTGGGGCAGTCTCCGTCTCAGCAGTTTAAAAGTTTTTTGTATTACGAGCGCGGCATGATGCGGCGCAGCGGCGCTGACCGGCTCGCTGATTTCAGGCAGAGCCTTACTGCAAATCCGCGCAATGCGGATACGCTGTTTCAATTATACCGCTACTATTTTGACCAGAGTGATTACCGAAAAGCGCAGTATTATCTGCGGCAGGCTGTTGCGCTCAATCCAGACAATCAGTACCTCCTGTCTCTGACGGCGGAGCTTGAAGCGCTGCTTGCCAGGTGATGCCGTTTGCTGAAAGATCAATAAATATGCGGCTCAGTGCAGTCTGTCTGAAATTTACCGACGGCTGTCAGATTTCCCGTTTAAAAAATAACAATTTGCCGATTGCAAAATTTTTATTTGCCGTTTATCAGACATGAATTTTGCCGATGGCCAGCGGCGCACTTGCCGACGGCAAATTTTTGGTTTGCCGTCGGCAAAGTAAAAGTTTGCCGATTGCAAATGCCTCGCTGGACGACGGCAAAATTCTTACCGGATAAACGGCAAAATGTAAATTTGCCACCGGCAAAATAAAATTTGACAATCGGCAAATTTTTTATTTGCCATCGGGAAATTTTCAGTTTGTCATGCAGCTGATAAATTTATGCGGGGCTGTCTGCATGTTTGAGGCAACGCCTCAAACATGCAGCTTGCCGCAAAACGGCAAGCCTCCATTGGCAAAATCCCGCAGCTGCGGCGCTGCGGTGCGCGATACACGCGTCTGCTGGTTTTTTTACCGGCGATGTGCTACAATGGTATGCAAGACCGCGTATGCGGTAAAAAACATTCCATAAGGAGGCTTAAACATGCAGAAATATGTCTGTACAGCATGCGGCTATGTCTATGATCCGGCAGTCGGAGACCCTGACGGCGGAATAGCGCCGGGAACAGCGTTTGAAGATATCCCTGACAGCTGGGTATGTCCGGTATGCGGCGTAGGCAAGGATATGTTCCAGCCCGAGTAAGGGACTGCGCTGATACACAATCAGGTAAAAACAGCGGGCAGCCCGCTAATGGCAAGGTCTTAACCGCCGCACCAACGTGCTGCCCCTGAATAAAAAACAAACCGCAGACACAGCGCTCATCAGCCTTGGCGAATTACACGAGAAATATATCAGTATCCATATAGTGACCGGCACGCAGAAATATATGCGCTCAAAGACTAAACCGCCTGCTCTAAACTGCGAGAGCAGATCGTAGATCTGCGGCGGGGTTCCTCCAGCCCCAGAAACGAATTACAGAGAATAAGTAAGGAAAACAAACCCGCGTGCAAGCGCAAAACACCCCGCAGAGACCTGCAAAGAAAAAACACGCGCGCGCAGCGTGAAATTTCCTATCCCGTTGACAGTCTCTTTCTGAACATGGTATCCTGCTTTTTGCATATTGTTATTATGATAAGGATGGATACTTACATGAATTTTATTCCGTTTCTCCAGACATCAGCCGCGGCGGGGTCAGGCTCTTTGCTCATGACGGTGTTGCCGTTCGGTCTGATTATTTTAATTTTTTATTTCTTTATCATCAGACCGCAGAATAAAAAGCAGAAAGAGACAGAAAAGATGATTGCGGCTCTTAAAAAGGGAGACCGCGTTATTACTATCGGCGGTATTCACGGCGTGGTGTCTTCTACGCGCGAGCATACCGTTATCGTAAAAGTTGATGAAAACGTAAAAATTGAATTTAACCGTTCCGCGATTGCGCAGGTTGTTGCAGACAAAGCCGAAAAGACAAAAGCAGATAAGGCGGGAAAAGCAAAGGAGGGCGATAAGACGCCTGAGATTCCGGCTGAAAAAACAGACGCTCCCGCAGACGGCGGAGATACAGAACAGAAAAAAGACTGAAATACAGAAGTGGAGATAAAAAAATGATGAGTAAACGGAACCGATTCCTGCTCATTCTGGTTGTACTGGCTGTCTGCTTTGCGTTTTTATGGCCGTCGCTGAGCTGGTACCTCTGGACGCCTAAAGACGTGCAGGCGCTCGCATTGGGTTCGCTTGAGAAAATCAAGGATTATTCTATTGAAATGGCTGCACAGGACGTGCAGGTGCTGAAAGAACAGGCGCTTTCTTCGCCTGATTCCGCGCTTCCTGAACAGTATGAGTGGCTTGAAAAAACCGCCGCGGACAATTACCGCGATATGAATGCCGACGTGCCGTCCCCGATGACGGTGCGCGCCGCGCTGGTGTCGTTTTCAACGGAGCAGGAGCTGCGCAGCGCGCTTGAGTCGCAGTATCGTGATTCCATTCTGAAAGCGAAAAACCTCTATACCAATTCGGTAAAGCTCGGTCTTGACCTTTCAGGCGGCATGAGCGTTATCGTAAAGGCAGATCTTGACGCGGCGTATGCCGCGCGGGATGCTGCCGACGGAATGAGCGAGGCGCAGTTTAAGACTGACGCGATGAATCAGGTGCTTGAGACACTTCGCAGCCGCATTGACCGCTTTGGTCTTTCGGAGCCGGTTATCAGGCTGCAGGGAGAAGACCGGATATATATCGAGCTTCCCGGTGCTGCTGAAGCAGACCGGATCAATTCCATTATTATGGGCAAGGGTATTCTGAATTTCCGGCTTGTTGACCCTGAAGCGACAAATGCGTTTATGGCGGCGTATACCGCAAACCCTTCAGGCATGTTTGACGCGGAAGGCAATCTGCTTGACGCTTCTGTGATTCCCGATGACTGCGAAGTGTTCGGTCTCTACACAAAAGACGAGTATGGGCTTGACGAACGCATCAGCTATCTTGTGGTAAAAAAAGAGATAGCCATGGACGGTCAGCATATTCAGTCTGCGGAAGTCGGCAGCAACGGGCTGACCGGAGAGCCGCAGGTGAATTTTATTCTTGACTCCGAGGGAACGCGCATTTTCGGTGATTTTACGTCCGCGCATGTGGGCGAAAGCCTTGCGATTGTGTCTGACGACAAGATTAAGTCATATGCGCGCATTAACGAGGCGATTACCGGCGGAGAAGTGGCGCTTTCAGGCTTCGGCCTTGAAGAAGCACAGGATATACAGAAAGTATTGCAGACAGCGTGGCTTAACGTGCCGCTTTCGGTTGAAAGCCAGCAGGTAATCGGCGCGACGCTTGGCGACGACGCTATCCGGCAGGGTGCAAAGGCGATTATCGTCGGTCTGCTGAGCGTTCTTGTCTTTATGCTGATTCTGTATAAGGGAGCGGGCATTAACGCCGTCGTTGCGCAGTTACTGAACCTGTATATCATGTTCAGCATACTTTCTGCGTTTAATTTAACTGTAACGCTTTCGTCGATTGCCGGTATGATTTTGACTATCGGCATGGCGGTTGACGCAAACATCATCATTTTTGAGCGCATAAAAGAAGAGCTGCTGCTGGGCAAGAGCCGCGCGGCAGCGATTTCTGCGGGTTTTGAGAGCGCGTTCTGGGCTATCATGGACTCCAACATCACGACGTTTATCGCGGCGATTTTCCTGTCGCAGCTCGGCACCGGTTCCATTCAGGGATTTGCGGTGAGCCTTGCAATCGGTGTCGTTTCGTCCGTGTTTACCGCCCTTGTGGTTTCCCGGCTCATGTTTGACTTCGGCACCGATGTGATGAAGCGGCAGCGGGTGAGTATCAGCTGGAGGATAAAATAAATGAAAAAGGTGTATAAGTTCAGCCGCATGTTCAAGCCGTTTGCCGTCTTGAGCATAGCGCTGATTATCAGCGGCGTTATTGCCGTTGCGGTGCGGGGAATCAATTTCGGCCTTGATTTTCAGCCGGGATTTTTGCAGGAGATACGCATCGCGCCGACGGCGTTCAGCGTCTCATACACGGGGGCTGCCCGTGTTTCTGCAGAACTTTCTCCGTCTTCGCTTTCGTTTGTTGTTACCGGCGCCGGCGCTGACAATACGACAAAAACATATGCGTTTTCTCAGTATCCTGCGGTTTCAGACCTTATTGCAGCGATTACCGGCGCCGACGGCGTGCCCGGGCTGACTGCCGCTGCTGTTGCTCAGGAAGCGGTGCAGTCGCGGGAGTTATTCGTTAATTCCGCGGTATCTGCCGTTTTGACCGACGCTCCGTATCGGTTTTACTACGCGGATGCGCTTTCTCACTATACGGCAGACGACGTGCGTAATGCGCTTTCAGGTATCGAAGGCGTGTCGGTTAAGGAGCTCGGCGAGGCAGCTGACGATGCGTATCAGATCCGTATTCCGTCAAGCGGCGCCGCCGGTGAGAATGAGCTCATGCAGACGCAGGTGTCTCAGGCGCTGCTCGGCGCGTTCGGCGCGGAAAATGTCGCCGTTATAAAGACTGATTTTATCGGCGCGCAGTTTTCAGGCTCTTTAGTGTGGCAGACGTCGCTTCTGGTGATTGCGACGCTGGTGCTTATCTGGATATATGCGGCAATCAGGTTCTCGTGGGATTTTGCGCTCGGCGCCGTACTGGCGGTTATCCACGACGCGCTGATCATGATTACATTTATTGCGTGGACGCAGATGGAGTTTTCAACGACGACGATTGCGGCTATTCTGACGATTGTCGGATACTCCATCAATGCGACAGTCGTTGTGCTTGACCGCGTGCGCACCAATATGAAGACGCTGAACGTCTCAAAATTCAGCGATATTCTTGACAATGCGCTTTCAAGCACGCTCAGCCGCACGATTTATACGACGGTTACGACGCTTTTGGCTGTCATTTCGCTGTATGTGTTTACGACCGGTTCGATGAAAGATTTCGCGCTTGCGCTTATCGTTGGCCTTATCTCTGGCGCGTATTCTTCGATGTATATTTCAAGTGCAATTATCGCCTATATCCGCCGCAGCTGGAAACCCACAGATGAGCTGAAACCGGCGCCGGCATACCGCCGTTCGTCGTTTGACGCTGAGTTTTCAGAATAGCGAATAACCGCTGATTGCTAAAAGACTGCCGCGCTGCGCCGCGGCAGTCTTTTTTGTTGCGGCGCGGGCGGGCGGTTCTTAAGCCGAGGCGTAAATAGGTAATTGGAGTTGGGAGTTATAAAGAGTAACTGACGCAGAACTCCGGTACTATGACAAGCGGATAATTGACTTTTACCCATTTTTTATATATGATAGTGGCTCATACTGTGTTTATGGTATACAGGTCGTTCTCGGAGCGGTATTTCCTTTCGTATATGAGAGCGGCTGCAGATATTATTGGAGGTCTACATGGTTAAAATCAGGCTTAAAAGATTCGGGTCAAAGAAGCGCCCGTACTATCGTATCGTGGTGCAGGATTCCCGTAAGCCGCGTGATGGAACTACTATCGAAGAGATAGGTATTTATCATCCTATCGAAGCTGAAGACAGGCAGATTGCTTTCAAAGAGGATCGCGCCCGCTATTGGCTGAGCGTAGGAGCGCAGCCCACTGATACGGTTCGTAAGATTTTTAACAAAAAGAATTTTACGCTGTAGGAAGCGGAGAAATAGTAACGAATGGAAAAAGACCTGATTGAATATATCGCGAAATCATTGGTCGACGATTCCGCCGCTGTGTCGGTAGAAGAAACCGAAGGAGAACGCGGTCCGGTATTGCAGCTGCGCGTCGCAGAAAACGATATAGGCAAGGTGATTGGAAAATACGGACGCATTGCTAAGGCGCTGCGTACTGTATTGAGCGCTTCTTCCGGTAAAAGTGGGAAACGGTATAGTCTGGAAATACTGGACTGATGGAGCAGTTTGTTGTCGGGCTTATCCGCGGGCCGCATGGTCTGAAGGGTATGTTTAAAGTAGAAAGCACTTCAGGAGAATACGGCCATTTTGCCGGTATGCGTGAAGTTGCTTTGAGGAACGGCGAAACACAGCGGCACGTTGCCGTTGAATCTGTTTTGTGTAAAGCCGGAACTCTTTTAATGAAATGCGCGGGCATAGACAGTCCTGAAGATGTCAAGCCGCTTAACGGCTGGCAGATAGTGGTGCCGCGCGAATATGCTTGTCCGCTTTCTCCGGGTGAGTATTACATACAGGATTTAATCGGGTGTTCTCTTGTATATGGGGACACCGATGACGGGCTGGAAGCAGATGCTTTGCCTGTTGTTGGCACAGTTACAGACGTATTGGAAGGCGGAGCCGGCGACCTGCTTGAGGTTTCTCTCTCCGAGAGCCGTGTGCTTCTGGACGCGGGTATTGATGCGGGAAAACGGGGAGAACCCCGTCATGTTCTGATACCGTTTAAGGATGAGTTTATTGGAACGGTCGATACCGCGGCTAAAGTGATTCGGCTGATGCACCTCTGGATTCTGGAATAGTCCATGAAGTTTCATGTGCTGACCTTGTTTCCTGAAATACCGCGCGCTTTTTTTGAAAGCTCAATCATGGCGAAAGCGGTTGATCGGGGACTTATTGCCTACGATTTAGTGAATATCAGGGATTTTGCCTTTGATAAGCACAAAACCTGTGACGACAGTCCGTACGGCGGCGGCGCCGGTATGCTTATGCTGCCGGAACCGCTTGACAGAGCGCTTTCTTCTGTGGAGGCGTACCGCAAGCGCGTCATATACGTGACGCCTTCGGGAAAACCGTTTACGCAGAAAAAGGCTCTGGAACTGAGTCAGGAAACGGATCTTGTTATTATCTGCGGCAGGTACGAAGGTATCGATCAGCGGATAATAGACCGATGGGTTGACGATGAGCTGTCTATCGGGGATTATGTGCTTTCTTCCGGTGAGATTGCCGCGTTAGTGATAATTGATGCGGTGTATCGGCTGGTAGAAGGCGTTATTTCGAGCGAATCGCTTGAAGAAGAGAGTTTTTCTGACGGGCTTCTTGAATATCCGCAGTATACGAGGCCGGAAGTATACCGCGGCGCAGCTGTTCCGGAAGTATTGCTTTCGGGACATCACGAAAATATCAGGAAGTGGCGGCTGCAGAAGCGGCTTGCCAAAACTTTTGCAAACAGGCCTGAGCTGATTGCGGAATGCCGCAGGGCAGGAGGCCTGACTGCGGAAGCGGAACACATGATTGAGGAAATGACAGGGCAGGGGTGTAAGCCCGCAAAAAAACGCCGCAAGGCTTTAAATGCAGCTTTGCATACAGGAGAAGACAATGGATTTAATTAGAACGATTGAAGAAGGACAGAAGAAATCGGATACGGGCGATTTTAAAGTCGGCGATACGGTAAAGGTACACTTTAAGATTATCGAAGGCAAAACGGAACGTATTCAGATATATGAAGGTCTCGTGATTTGTATGAAGAATTCCGGTGTGCGCAGAACATTTACAGTACGCAAGAATTCTTACGGTGTTGGCGTGGAGCGCGTGTTTCCGCTGCATTCTCCGCGCATTGCCAAAGTGGAGCGTGTCAGACCCGGTAAGGTTCGCCGCGCCAAGCTGTACTATATCCGCGGAAAAGTGGGCAAGGCGGCAAAGATTAAGGAGCTGATCATAAAGAAAGCCGACCGCGCGCCTGCTGAAAAATAACTGGAGGAAAAGCCGCTTCCCGCAGCCGGAAGCGGCTTTTTTGTATACGGATGGCTAAGCAGCGGCATACCAGCGAATTGGCGGCGTCAGCGGTTTTTCGCGGCAAAGCGGGAGAAGACCGCGCTGCCAAGTATTTTACTGAACACGGCTATACAATAGTTGAACGGAACTGGCGTATCCGCGGCGGTGAAATTGATATCATTGCGCAGTGCGGCGATACGCTTGTGTTTGTTGAAGTTAAGACGTTTCCCCGCGGATCGCTGTACACGCTTGAACAGGTGCTGGGGCAAATTAAACAACAGAAGCTGATTAAAACTGCTAAATGTTTTCTTTCTACCTATCGAAAATATAATAGCCTGTATATCAGGTTTGATGTTTGTGTTCTGGACATGCCGGGGCTGCCGCAAGTCTGGCATATTGAGAATGCTTTTTCGGAGCTGACATAGTGGCTGTTACTAAAAAGATGCTAAAAAAGCAAGAGTCAGAAAAGAGAGTTGCAGAACTTCAGAAAAAAATTTATGATAAACGATATATTGACGATGCGGTGCAGCGGATTGCATTTGTGCTCAGCCGCACGCTGACGTCTTCAACTACGGTAAACTGACACGCTTTTGGACAAGCGGTACGAGATGAAGGATTATGTATGGAGCGCTCCGATAACCGGCGTCCGCGCAAACGGATTTGGCATAAAAATAAGCAAAAAAACGAGAACAGCCGCGGTGATAGGCACCACGAAAAAAAACAGCGGACATCTTTGAAAGCACAGCAGCAGGCATATGAGAATCAGCAGGCAATTCAGGAGTTTAAGCAAAATAAACCGATATGCGCGTGCTGTGGTGAACCGATTGCGGATATGATTTCCGCGCTTGCTGACCGGCAAACCGGTGAGCCGGTGCATTTTGACTGCGTGCTGCATAAACTGCGGGAAACAGAAAGCTTGAAAAGCGGCGAATCGATTTCCTATATCGGGCAGGGACGGTTTGCGGTTGTGGTCTTTGAAAACCCGCATGACCTGCGCCGCTTTACCATTAAGCGTGTCATTGAATGGGAAACCCGCGATAAGAAATATGCGTGGCGAAGCGAAATAGCTGGATTATACAGTAAAATACGCTGACCTCTGCAATAAAAAACACCCATGAAGAATCTTCATGGGTGTTTTTTATACAGTTCACTGCCGGGAACCGGGCTTGAACCGGCACGGCTGCAATAGCCGAGGGATTTTAAGTCCCTTGTGTCTACCAATTCCACCATCCCGGCAGATGCAATGATGTCTGTCTACTATAGCTTAAAACGAGATTCTGTGCAAGGGCGCTGCTGCGATATGCAGAGCGGCAGCATTTACTTTTTACAGATAAGCCGCGTGCACACGCAAAACCAAAACTTCAGCAGCATTCAAAGAAAAACAGCCCGCGTGCACACACCGTAAACACCCCGCAGTGAACTGCAATCTGACGTTGCACGAGCAGCGTGCAGAGTAAATGCCGCTGTCAGGGTGAGCAGCACGGCACGGCTTGTGCTGCATTGCGGATATGGCATATGATATGCGTATGTTTTCAGATACGCATTTTCATCTTGACCATATTGCTGATACCGCGGCCGCCTGCGCCGGTTTATTTGACGCGCTTGCTGCACGGGATACGTTTTTTGCGCTTGATATAGGCACGCACTGCGATGATTTGTCAAAGCGCCTTGAGCTTGCTTCAAGCGGATTTTCTGCTCTTGCCAAGCCGGAAATCCGTGAAAAAGTGAGCCGCCTGCTGCACTTTTCCGCCGGTATCTGGCCTGCCGCAGAAGCGATTGCTGCCCGTTTTGAACAGCTTGCACTGCTGCGCCTCCAGATTGCAGCCGCCGCAAACGCCGGCGTGCAGCTTGCAGCGATTGGAGAATGCGGCATCGATCGGCACTGGAATAGGGCGGATAGGGAAAAAGCGGCGCTGACCGGCGAGCAGGAGCTTTTTTCATTGCAGCTTGAGCTTGCACGCGGGCTTGGGCTTCCTGTCGTGGTTCACTCCCGGGACGCTTTTGCAGAAACGTTTGACTGCATACGCAATACCGGATACGACAGAGGCGTTATACACTGCTTTTCATACGGTGTTGCAGAAGCGCGCGCGTTTCTTGACCGCGGCTGGTATATTTCTTTTTCAGGTTCGGTAACATACGCAAAGAAAAAGGACCGTGAAAGCACGCGCGCGCTGCTGCGCTTTGTACCGTGTGACAGGCTGTTAGTGGAAACAGACGCGCCGTATCTGGCGCCCGTGCCTCACCGCGGCGAAGCGAATACGCCGCTTTTTATTGAACATACGTATGAGTATATTGCTCACCTGCTTGATATGCCGGCGGAGGAGCTTTCTGTGATTGTTGACCGCAATATACAGGCGTGT
>DXHG01000161.1 GCA_019113455.1 Candidatus Treponema faecavium
AAAGAAAAAACGCCGCGGGTACACACAGCAGCCCCCTGCAGGGAACTGCAAAAAAGAAAGCCCGCAGGCTGACAGAAAGACAACCGCGCTACTCTTTCTGCGCTGTTTTTATGATAAACGCAGCGGTAAAACACGCCGGAGGCACAATCGTAAAAAAGAGCGGCAGCAGCGGCACGCCGCCTATCGATGCATCGGCAAGCTGCGCGATGCCGACGGCGCACAGCACATCGTACACGCAGCCGGCATACCACAGTATGCTGCCGCACAGCAGGCAGCTCCACACGACGCCGCGCCGCTTGTTCCACGCCAGCACTGCACAGAATGCCTGCGCGCCGCCGAACAGCAGCTTAAGCACAATCAGCACCAGTTCACTCTGCGTCATAGGGCCGCCTCTTTAAGCGGGTAAAGTCGCCGTCCGAAGCCTCGTGCGGCACGATTGAGGCGGTTTTGTACTGCGGCGAAATATAGAGCCCGCAGTCAAGACAGTGCAGAAAAAAGTTTGTATAGTTCTTTTCGGAAACGAGCGGATACAGATACGGGCCCCGCCGCTTCCAGTATTTTAAGAGTATCTTATCATGCCTGCGCCAAAGCGATTCATCACGCCGCGGCAGTTCTGCCGCAAGGTCATACAGCGCGCGCGTCATCCCGGCAAGCACCGGCGGTGCAAGCAGGTCGGATTCAAGCAAGCGCGCATCATGCGCGGCGTCTTTGCAGCAGATAATCACCGTATCGCCGCCCCACGGAAACGGCGGCGCAAACCACACGCACTCGCTGCGCGCATCTTCTCCCCATGGCCGCCAGAGCTCGGCAGAAACAGCGGCACGCGCCGCCTCGGCAGCCGCAGCGCCCCCATACCAGCGCACCTGCGTATATAAAGGAAGCAGGTTATGCACGGCGCGGTGCAGCCGGTGCTGTTCCGCCGTAATAAACGTGCCTAAAGCGCCCCTGTTCGCCGTATTTTTGCAGTGCGTCAGCGCCTTGCCCGCTCCCCAGCCCAGTACCGCGCGGCCTCCTTCCTGATACATATCGACTAAGCGCGCGCCGCTCTGCGTGTACAGATACTGGCCGCGCGCACGCTTTACCGCGCCGTACCGGCTCTCCAGTTCACAGGCATACCAGAACCGGCTGTGCTCCATACGATTATATGCGCTGTCCATAGACGTACCGGAATGTTCGCGGCCGCTACAGCGCAGACAGTTTATCGCGCAGCAGTTTTGACGCGGCAGAAGGATTCGCCTTGCCGCCGGATTTCTTCATCACCTGCCCCATCAGCCAACCGACGGCGTTTGTTTTGCCGTTTTTAAAGTCTTCCACCGCTTTCGGATTTGCCGCAATCACTTCGGCAACATAGCGTTCAATCTCTGCCGTGTCCGTTACCTGCACCATGCCTTTTTCGCGGATAATGTCCTGCGGCAGTTTCCCGCTTTCAAGCATTTCGGCAAATACGTCTTTTGCCTGTTTGCCTGTAATCGCGCCTTTGTGCACCGCGTTTGCAAGTTCGCTGATATGCTTCGGTGTTACCGCAAGCTGCGAGACGCTCACGCCTTTTTCGTTGACGACGGCAAGCAGCTCGGCAAGAATCCAGTTTGCCACTTTTTTCACATCGGCGGCGCCGCGCGCGGCTTCTTCGAACCACAGCGCAAGTTCCCTGCTCGATGTAAGCGTTTCCGCGTCAAAATCGCTTAACCCGAATTCTTTCTTATACCGCACGCGCTTTGCTTCGGGCAGCTCCCCGACAAGCGCGCGCGCCGATTCGATAAACTCCTCGGATACATAGAACGGCTTAATATCAGGCTCAACCACAAACCGGTAGTCGACAAACGAATTCTTTGTACGCTGAATGACAGTCTCGCCTTTCGCCTCGTCCCAGCCCATCGTCCGCTTAAAACCGGCGGTAAACGGCTGCCGGTCGGTTTCAAACTCCGCAAGCTGGCGCTTTACTTCATATGCACACGCATCGCGGATAGCGCGGAATGAGTTGAGGTTCTTTATTTCGGAAATGGGCGTCTGATACTGCACGCCGTTTTCCCACACGGTGAGATTGATATTGGCGTCGCAGCGCATATTGCCTTCTTCAAGGTTTCCGCGCGTTACATTCACGTAGCGCAGTATCTCCTGCACTGTCTGCATAAAGAGCGCCGCTTCTTCAGGCGATGTCATGTCGGGTTTGGTAACGATTTCTATGAGCGGCGTGCCGCAGCGATTATAGTCGATGTAGCTGTGGCTGCCTTCAAGATGCAGGCTCTTGCCGACGTCCTCTTCCAGGTGGATGCGCTCGATGCGGATGCGGCGGTACGCGCCGTCAACAATGCAGTTTTCACCGATAAAGTTTTCAGTGCGGAACAGTGCGCCGCCGGGGCGCTGCGCCTCGGGATAATGCGCGAGCGGCAGGTCAACATAGCCGTCTGTACACAGCGGCAGGTCATACTGCGTTATCTGGTAACCTTTTGCAAGATCGGGGTAAAAATAATGCTTGCGGTCAAATTTGGTAAACCGCGCGATAGTACAGTTCAGCGCCAGACCGGCGACGGAACCGAGCTTTACGTATTCCTCGCTGACGCGCGGCAGCGCGCCCGGAAGCCCCAGACACACCGGACACACGCGCGTGTCTGGCATACCGCCGTAGCGATTCTCGCAGGCGCAGAACGCTTTTGTCTTAGTTGTCAGCTGGCAGTGAATCTCGCAGCCTATCGTAATATGGTATGAATCAATCGCCATCACCCGCCTCCTTACCTGCCGACCGGCTGTCCGCAGCCGGGATGCTCGCGCTCCCACGCTTCAGCAATACGCAGCAGGCGCGGTTCGCTGAACATCGCGCCGGCAAACTGAATACCCACAGGCAGGCCGGCGCTCGTTTTTCCCGCAGGAACGGAAAGCGCCGCCGTGCGCGACAGGTTCACAAAGATTGTAAACATATCGGACAGATACATTGCCATCGGATCTTCCGTCTTCTGCCCGAGCTTAAACGCCGGCGTCGGACACACCGGACACAGCACCATATCATGGCGCTCGTACAGCGCCTGTATCTCGCGCTGCATACGCGCGCGCACGCTCATCGCTTTTTTGTAGCAGTCGCCGGAAAACTGTTCCGAAAGCACATAGTTGCCCAGTATAATGCGCCGCTTTACCTCGGGGCCGAATCCTTCGCTTCTCGTGCGCACATACAGCTCGTCATAGCCTTCCCCCGGGTCGCGGCGCAGACCGTAGCGGATGCCGTCAAAGCGGCTCAGGTTGCTCGCCGCTTCGCTCAGCGCGATAACGTAATAGCATGCAATCGATGCGTCAAGAATAGGCACGTCGGCAACGGTAATGCGCGCGCCCTTCCCTGTAAACCATCGCTGCACCGACTCAAACACCGCTCCCACCTCGGGGTCAAGCCCTTTTGCCTCAATAAACTGGCGGGGAACTGCTATGTTAAGCGCGGCAAGCTCACTGTCGGCTGCGGAGGCAAGCGGCGAAAGCTGCGCTGCATCAGGCAGATCACAGCTCGTGTCGTCGTAAAAATCCGCCCCGCACATTACCGAAAGCGGCGCAGCAATATCGGACGGAGTGTGCCCCAAAATACCTACCTGGTCAAGGGAACTGCCGAATGCGACAACGCCCCAGCGGCTGAGCACGCCGTACGACGGCTTGAGCCCGTACACGCCGCAGTAGCTCGCCGGAAGCCGCACCGAACCGCCCGTCTCCGTGCCGAGCGCAAACGGCGCAAGATTCGCTGCGACCGCCGCCGCCGACCCGCCCGACGATCCGCCTGAAACATACGCGCGGTTTACCGGATTGCGCGTAGGGCCGTACACGGAATACTCGGTGGAAGACCCCATCGCAAACTCATCCTGATTGCACCGGCCTACGGGAATTGCTCCGGCGGCGCAGAGGCGGCTGATTACCGTTGCGCTGTACGGAGCCACGTAGCCTTCAAGTATGCGGCTTGCACAGGTGAGCCGCCGCCCTTTTACCGATATGTTGTCTTTTACCGCAAACGGAATGCCGAGCAGCGGTTTTTTCCGCAAAAGAGCTGCAAGCGCGTCAGATCCCTGCGCAGCGGCTGCTGCGCGCTCGGCATCGGCGGCAGCGCCAAGTTCGGCGGCGTCATCGTATATCTCAAGAAATGCGTTCAGTGCCTCGTCCGTCTGTGAGTCCGCAGCAAATTCCTGCCCGATGCGGCGTATGAGGCCAGCGCTCGTGAGCGAGCCGCCGGCAAGCTGCGTTTGTATCTGGGCGATTGTATTCGGCATCGTGTCCATACCGCTCACGCTCCTTCTCCCAGCACTTTGGGAACGCGGAAATAACCATCCAGAAACTCATCCGACATCTTTTTCACATCGGGAATATCAAGCCCGCGCACAATCTCGTCGCCGCGCAGCTGTTCCGCTGCCGTTGACGGATATGCGTCATACGGGTTTTCGCTGTCGTCATATACAGACAGCAGATTAAAATATGACGCGACCTGGTCAACCTGATTCTTGAGCACCGCGATATCGGCGCTTTCGGGAGACAGGCGGGACAAATACAGCAGCGCTTCAAGCGTGTTTTCGTCAATCGCACGTTTTTCCATATATTCTGTTCTCACCGGATAAAGTAAAATAAATTCGGCTTATTTTACAGTATCCAAGCATTTTATGCTAGCGCATGATGGCATGTACGCTGCTCACGGCGTTTTTCTTTGCGTGTCTCTGTGGGGTGTTTACTGCGTGTACGCGCAGAGGCAGGCTGCAAAAAACTCCGGCGCGCCTTAAGATGCGCTGCGGGCCTCCACGGTGCAGTAAAACCGCACGAGTCCGCTCTTTTCCGCTGGAGAAAAGCGCCAGCCGCTTATCTGCGTTTTCAGTTCCGCCGCGAGCGGTTCGGGGATGCTTCCGGCGGGCGTTATCGCAATCGTGTCTGCAGACACTGTTCCCGACGCGAGAATCGTGAACGTAATAAGCACAACCGGCGTGTCCGCGAGCACCGCAGCATACCGCGCCGGTATGCGAAGCTCGGATGACTGCGGTTCAAGCAGCGTGCGCACGCTCTTGTCTGTCATTTCAAAGCGATTGCCGTCAACGGTCGTAATGCGGTTTTCCGCCTCGGCAGGCGCTTCTGTTTCACCCGCTGCGCCCGCCGCTGTTTCAGGCGCGGAAGGCGTTTCTGCCGGGGCGGCATCTGCCGCCTGCGGAACAAGGGAAACGGCAGCTTCTTCCGCCGGAACGGCAGGCACAGCCTCGTTCAGGGAGACGGCGGTCAGATGCTCTGCGGCAGGAGGCGCAGAAAGTTCTTCTGCCGCGGCAGATTCAGACGCGGCGGCTGGTTCTGCAGCAGGAGCTTCCGAAGCCGGCTCTTCCGCGGCGAGCACAGGCGGACTTGTCTGTTCCGCCGGCGGCGCGCTGATCATGGCTG
Source organism: Candidatus Treponema faecavium (assembly GCA_019113455.1). GTDB lineage: Bacteria > Spirochaetota > Spirochaetia > Treponematales > Treponemataceae > Treponema_G > Treponema_G faecavium. Next base: position 5,377 of record DXHG01000161.1, read on the forward strand.
TAAACGATTCGCGCAAACTGGAAGGCGCGCCATCGTTTTCGGCGGCCTCCTGCTCCGCAGGCACAGGCGCTTCATGCGAATCCGCAGCCGCAATGTGTTCAGGCGCGTCGGAAACTGCTTCGGCGGACGTCTCATATTCGGCCGCAGTCAGCGCGGCGGCGGCAGGCTCGGGCAAAAGCAGAATTGCGCGCTGCCGCGTTTGGGCAAAATCAATCGGAGAGCCTAAAAGCGCCAGCAGCAGCACAAATGCCGCCCACACGCACGCCGCGCAGACGGCGGCGCCTTTATCCGAACGGCGGCGTATACTGTCGTGCCTGCGCATTATTCTTCTATTGTAAGCAGGTATACTGCGGCGAAACCGTTCGCACGCAGCGCGTCAAGAAGCGACACAACCGTGCCGCTCGCCGCCGCGCGGTCAGCCTCGATGCGCACGGGATACGCACTCCGCTCAATGCTTCCCGTATCGTAGGCGGCAAGCCGTTCCGCAAGCGCTTCAAGCGGGAGCGCTTCTCCGTTCAGATATACGCCGCCGTCCGCATCCGCCGTAAGCGTAAGCCCGGGAACCGCGGCGCTGTCCGCCGTCTGCGCCGCAGGCAGTTCCACGGCAATGCCGGGCTGCGGTACAAACGCCGCCGAAACGAGAAAAAACAATATGAGCTGAAACACAATGTCGATCAGCGGTACCAGGTCAATGCGCAAAAGCCGTATGCCGCGCCGCGCGATTTTCATGCTACACGCCCTTTTTCAGATTATAGATGAGCTGCGTTACCGCCGCCTCTATGCGCGCGGCTGCCTTATTCGTTTCGGATACGAAATAGTTATGGAATATCACGGACGGAATCGCAATCATCAGCCCCGCCGCCGTCGTAACCAGCGCCTGCGCAACGGCGCTTGAAAGCTGCGCCGGATCGCCGAGCGCGCCGCCGCGGCTGAACACGCCGAACGCCTGGATAGTCCCCGTAACCGTGCCCAAAAGCCCCAGCATCGTTGAGACATTCGCGATGGTGCCGAGCGCCGTAAGCAGATGTTCATACCGCGGCATGAGCACGCCCGCCTCTGACGCCGCTATATCCTCTATCTCCGATTCGCAAAGCCTGCGGCACTCAAGCGCCTTTCTCGTTACGAGCGAAAGCGGCGTGTCCGCGGCGGAACACGCGCGTATCGCCGCGTTGTAATCGAGTTTGGGCAAAAGCTGATTAAGCGCAAGCGAAAGCTCCGCATCGCGCCGCCGCACCGAAATAAAGTAAAAGAGCCGTTCAAATATGATAAATGTGGCCGCAAGCGCGCACAGCGCAAGCGGAATCATGAGCACACCGCCGCTTGTAATCAACGCGATCATAGAGACTCCCCTATTATGAGAACAGACGCGCAGAACCGGCAGCCGCGGCCGCATGGCTTCCTGCGCACAGTAATTGTATACATACGAAAGTATTATATAGATATCAAGTGATAAAAGCGATACCTGCCGCTCCCGGCAGCGCGAATTTATTTTTGCGCATACGGGGCGGCAGGCCGGCAGTTCTTCAGTAAAGCGCAATCTTGCTCAGCAGTATCCTTCCGCCGCGCAAAAGATCATTTGCCGACGGCAAAATTTTATTTAGCATCGAGGCTTGCCGCTTCGCGCCAAAACCTGCGCAAACAAACCGCAGGTTTGCAGCCAGAACAGCGCCTCTGAAGCAGCAGCGTGCAGCGTAAACACCGGTGTCCCGCCGTCCGCGGCGCTAATATTGACTTGCCGGCAGAGTTTTATTATAGTAAAGCACATTCAGTAAGAATAAAACAATACAGAGGAGTATTCAATGAAAACAAACGGAAAACGGCTGTGCGCGCTGCTGTGTGCACTGGGCGCCGCAGGCGTCGTGTCCGCAGGCGGCGCAAAAGACCAGACAACCGAAGATGGACAGAAAGTGCTCCGCATCGGCGTCGTGCAGCTCGTAGAGCACGCGGCGCTTGACGCGGCGTATGAGGGCTTTGTCGACGGACTTGCCGAAGCGGGCTATATTGACGGAGAGAATATCGTCATCGATTATCAGAACGCGCAGGGAGAGCAGGCAAACTGCATCACGATTGCGCAGAAACTGGTTAACGACAACGACGACCTGATTCTCGCAATCGCTACGCCCGCCGCGCAGGCGGTCGCAAACCTCACGCGCACCATTCCCATTCTGGTAACCGCGGTAACGGATCCTGCATCGGCGCGTCTTGTCGCCTCAAACGAAGCGCCCGGCGGCAATGTTACCGGAACGTCTGACCTCACACCGGTAGAAGCACAGATAAATCTGCTTACGCAGCTTCTGCCTGAAGCAAAAACGGTCGGCATGCTCTACTGCTCAAGCGAGCAGAACTCAAAATACCAGATAGACCTTGCAAAAAAGACCTGCGACAGCCTGGGCCTTTCCTATATCGACGCGACCGTTTCCAATTCAAATGAAATACAGCAGGTAGTGCAGAGCCTTATCGGCAAAGTAGACGCAATCTACACGCCGACGGACAACATGATCGCCGCAGGCATGGCAACGGTGAGCATCGTTGCCACACCGGCGAAAATCCCTGTTATCTGCGGCGAGGGCGGCATGGTAGACCAGGGCGGTCTTGCAACATACGGCATCAACTACTACGAATTAGGCAAGCAGACGGGAGCCATGGCGGTTTCCATCCTCCGCGACGGAGCAAATCCTGCGGAAATGCCGATTCAGTATCTGGAAAATGCGGATCTGCAGATCAACATGGAAACAGCAGAGGCTATCGGTATTACCATCCCTGAAGAACTGCTGGCAGAGCTGCAGTAGCGGCGCTGTCCGCATAAAAAAAGCTGTCCTCCATGGACAGCTTTTTTTATGCGCGCGGGGTATTACGCTTTCGGGAACTTTGCACGGAATTCCTCGAGCACCGCATCCGTTGCCGGGCGCGCGTCTATGTCGACAAGCAGGCCGCGCTCACGGTAGTATGCAATAAGCGGCGCTGTCTGTTCGCGGTACACGACAAGCCGGTTTTTAATGGCTTCTATTTTATCGTCATCGCGCACATAGAGCGCTCCGCCGCAGTCATCGCACACGCCTTCGCGTGCTGGCGGCATAAACGATACGTGGAAGTTTCTGCCGCACGTCCGGCACACGCGCCGCCCGGACAAGCGCTCTATAACTGCGTCATCAGAAATATCAAAGTTTACCGCCGCGTCTATCGCCGTAATGCCTGCAAGCGCATCAGCCTGCGCAATCGTGCGCGGAAACCCGTCAAGGATAAAGCCCGCGCGCACGTCGTCCTCGGACAGCCGCTCGCGCACCAGCGCTACGGTTAACTCGTCGCTTACCAGCGCGCCTGAATCGATAATCGCCTTTACCTGCAGACCAAGCGGCGTCTCGTTTTTTATCGCCGAACGGAAAATAGCGCCCGTCGAAATATGCGGCAGCTTGTATTCATCTGCAACTTTTGCCGCGAGCGTTCCCTTACCGGCGCCCGGCGGCCCCAAAAATATATACTTCATGCCTGTTCTCCTTTATACTGTTGGCTACTGTGTGCAGTATATTCCTTTTTGCCGCACAACTGCAAGCCTATTTGCCCAGGCAGAACTGCGAAAACACAATGTCGAGTATGTCATCAGGAACGACGGTGCCGGTAATTTCTCCTAAGGCGTCAAGCGCGTCTTCGATATCCTGCGCCACGGCGTCGAGCGGGAGCGAGCGGTCTTCTGCAATCTGTATCGCGTGAGTTACAGAATCGAGCGCCTCGCCTGCCGCCTTGCACTGACGGCGCGAGCCAAGCCCGGGGTGTTCACGCTCCGTGCTTTCGCGCGCGCCGAGCAGCACACGCACCTGCGTCGTAAGCGCGTCAATGCCTGCTGCCGATTTCGCGCTCACATACACGGCGGCAAACGTTTTTCCGTTCACGCAAAGTTCCGCCGGACGGCCTTTCTGTTCTGCGGCGGCAAGGTCAATCTTATTGCACACGAGCAGCACCGGAAGTTCAGGATACAAGACGGCAAACTGCGTAAGAAACGCGCTGTCCTCTTCGCTTATGCCCGCCTGCGTGTCTATCACATACAGCATGAGGTCAGCCTCGCCTGCAAGCGCTTCGGTGCGCTTAACGCCCGCCTGCTCTATGCTGTCATCCGTTTCGCGCAGACCCGCCGTATCAAACAGACGCGCCGGAAGCCCGTCGAACGAAATGCCGCTTTCAAGCCAGTCGCGCGTTGTGCCGTGTATGTCGGAGACAATCGCGCGTTCTTCCTTTAACAGCGTGTTGAACAGGCTTGATTTTCCCGCGTTTGTTTTTCCGCAGAGGATAATGCGCGCGCCGTCCTGATAGAGCTTTTCGCTCGCCCATGACGCACACATACGCGAAAGCTCCCGCTCAATATCGCGCAGCCCGCTCGGGTCAAACGCGTCGGCTATCGTTTCTTCGTCTTCGGGGTACTCGATTTCTGCTTCTACAGATGCAAGCGCCTGCATAAGCCGCTGCTTTATTGACAAAAGCTCGCGGTACAGCGCGCCCGAAAGCCGCTCTGCCGCATGGCTTCGCGCCTCGTCCGTCTTCGCGTCGATTATTTCATGCACCGCCTCGGCGCGCGTGAGGTCTGTCTTTCCGTTTACGAACGCGCGGAAGGTAAATTCGCCGCGGCGCGCTTCACGAAATCCAGTATGCAGCAAAACCTGGTATATCCGCAGCACAACCGCCGTGCCGCCGTGGCAGTATATCTCTGCCATATCCTCGCCGGTAAAGCTTTTCGGCGCGCGGAACACGCCTATAAGCACTTCGTCAATGCGGCCGCCTTTTTTGCCGTCCGCCTCCGGCTCGCAGAGCCAGCCGTATACAAGGCTTGACGGCTGCGCTTCAATAAGCGCTCGCGGACGCGAAAACAACGTGGAGACAAGCTCCACGCAGCCTGCCCCGGACGTGCGGATAATAGCAAGCGCCGACGGCACAAGCGCCGTTGCAATCGCCGCTATCGGCTCATCAGGCGTGTATCCTGCTGTCATATAGTATCCCGCCTTATATGCGCGCGCTGGCGTAGAGACCCGCGCGCAAAAACAGATGCGGCAGCACAAACGACGCGCACGCGCCAAGCAGCGCGTATTCAGCAAAACGGAACAGCTCCGCGCCGCCCGAAAACAGCGCATCCCCGGCAAACGAACAGAGCTCGTACAGCACAAACAGCACGGCGCAGCCCGTAATCACGCGGAGCGCTTTCTGCAGCGGAGAACCGAGCCGCCCGTCGACAGCCGCCGTCTCGCACAAGAGCACATACCCGCACGAAAAGCCCCAGAACAGCGCCGAAAGCTCCACATCACCGCCGGAAAAATGGTTGAAGAGAAAAGCAATCACGCTTACGCACAATATGCGGATCATGCGCGGAAGCCTCGCCGCGCGCACGGCGAGCGCGTCTCCCCACAGCAGCAGCCCCAGCGAGATAAGCATACCGACGCACAGGCCGAGCAGCACGTCGGACGGATAATGCACGCCGAGATAAATACGCGAAAACCCGATAAGCAGCGGAGGCACAACCGCCGCACATACGCGCAGCGCCTTTTTACGCAGGCCGGACGCGGCAAGCGGCCAGAATGTCTCGGCAAGCTGTGCGTGGCCGGACGGCGTAGAGTAGCCTGACGCAGCGGCAAGCCCCACGTTTGAATCCGCAATAAACGGACGCGGCACGCACAGCGTGTTCTTTACCGCCGTGTTCAGCGCGCCCGAAAACAGCACCGCGCACGCGATGCGGAACCCGCGTCTCGTGTCGCCGCACCAGAACAGTATTGCAAGCACGAGCGCGTAAAACGGCACGTCTCCGGCAAACGACACGGCCTTCATCACGGCAGTCAGCGCCGGACTCGCCGCCTGCTGCACCGCGCGGATAACGGCAAGCCCCCATTCATATACTTCCGCAGAAAACATACTACTCCGCCCCTTCAGAAACAGAAATACGCGGCAAAAGCGCCGAAGCACCCCACACGCCGCTGAACGAAGGCCGCCGTAAAAGCGGATCTGCCTCAGGCGCGGACCCGGTATACGGGTCAAGACACGACGGCGGCGGCTGAATATCCTCATAGCGTCCTGAGTTGTTCCAGAACATAAAGCCGCGGTCAAGCGCATCGCGCACGCCGAACACCTGCTTCTGCACGTAGTCTTTGTTGTAATACGCGCGGTCATACGACACGTTCAGGTAAAACGCCTGCAGCCACGGGCGTATCACCACGCGGTTGCGCGCTATCACCGCCGAACGGTACGAACCGTAATACAGAATGCGGTACGGCCGTTCTTCCGCCGGTTCATGCGCCAAAAAGCCCTGCTCAAAATGGCTCGGATAAAACATCGGACAGATAACATCTACGTAATCGGCGAGCTGCTCAATATCCTGACCAGTCCGAGCGCCGCTGCGGTACCAGCCATTCGCCCCGTAAATATCGATGCCGATCGGCGCGTCTATGTTTTCGCGCGCGTACGCAAGAAACGACGTAAGCGCGCCTTCCATATCCATGCCGCTGCTTTTCCAGCGGTACTCTGCGCTGCGCAGGTTAAGCCCGTCCGTCGGAAAGCGGATATAGTCAAACTGAATCTCGTCAAAGCCCCGGCTGATAAGCTCCCGCGCAATCGCGACATTATACTCCCAGACTTCTTCTGAATACGGGTCAACCCACGCCTCGTCGTAATACACCGGCACTTTTTTGGGCGGAACGGCAGGTGCAGGCGGCACTGTTCCCGCCGGCACGGCTGCCGTGCTGGCTGCGGCGGCGCTTTCAGTACCGTCCGTACTTGCCGCAGTTTCTTCGGCGGCGGGCGGTTCGCTCAGCACTTCTTCATAACCGCGTATGCCAATCCACGGTTTATCAAGCACGCGGTCCCACACCGCGTACTGGCCGCGGTCATACGACGCGAGGTTCTTATCTTTAAAGACAACGATACGCGCTATCAGGTATTTTCCCGCCGCCTTAAACGCCGACACCAGCTCCTCAAGGTCAACCGCGTAGCGGCTCACGTAGCCCTTTTCAAGCACGGCGGGGTCCTGCGCGTCATAGCGCAAAAGCCCGTAATCGTCTTTCATGTCGATAACCAGGCTGTCAAGGTGGTTGTCTTCCATTATTTGCAGGAATCGTTCTATGCCTGCCGCGTCGGCAGCCTGCCCCGCGGGAATGTAGAGGCTCTCGCGGTTCAGCGCCTGTTCTTTGTATTCCCCGATAATCTTTTTTGTGTTGAGCATCCACAGCTCGTTCAGGATGAGGCTCCGGTCAAACCCGCTCAGATTGCGCGGGATATACGCGGAATAGATAGGCTCCGGCACACAGGCGAGCGCCTCTTTCCAGTTTTCAAACTCGGCGGGGCTTCCGATCATCGTCTTTGTGTGAATATTAAACAGCCCGACGGTATCAGGCTCAGTAAAGACAAGGTGACTGCCCGTCCAGCATAAGCCGTCTATCGTTGACGTGTACGCCTCGCCGCGGTACAGCGTTTCAGCGCACTTTTTTTCCCAGTTCAGGCGGTATATTGCCGGCATAAACGTCTGCGACAGATAGATTTCCGTGCGCACGCTGCCGTCCGGCTGCTGCTCTTCAACCGCAGCAATATCGGCTATCTCATCGGGCATCCCGACAGTCGGCAGCATCGCGAACCCTTCTTCAAGGTCGACCCACTGCGGCCGCGGGTCGTCGGGCTTTATATACGCAAGCCCGTACAGCGCGTGAGACATGAATACGACAAGCTCCGTCCCGCCGCCCGCCGCCGGCATATCGGCGACACAGACGGCCTTGGTGCCCGTTGTCTGCGCGTTAAAGCCGAGCGATTGCCACGTCTTTCCGCCGTCCCGCGAAAGGAACACCTCATCGCGCGTGAGCGTTGCCATCACGGACGGATCCGACGGATGCACTGAAAAATCCTTTAAATCGCGCGTTTTAATGGTAAACGACGTTTCTTTATTCCGGTATTCCTTTATCGTGATTGACGGCAGCCCTTCGCTGCGGTATTCAAAATGTGCGAGGTCTTTGCTGTACAGCAGCCCGCGCGACGTCAGAAAAAACCATTCCTCACCGCCGGCGGACTGTACGCGCTGTATCATGCTGACTCTGCCCTCCGTCCACAGCGGCACCGCCGTGTTGGAGCCGTTGATCCGGTACAGGCCGCTTTCCGCGCCGACAATCATGTGCTGCGTGATATGTTTCTGCGTCTGGGGCGGCAGACGCGAAGGAAGCGAATATAAAGGAAGAGAATCCGCCGCAGCGGGCAGCAGTACCGCCGCCGCAAGCAGACAAAAAAAGCAAAATTTGCGCATACGTATATGCTATCGGTATTTTTTACTTTCTGCATGATAGAAGAAATGCTGCCGTGCTTCTGCGCTGCACACGGGCTTTTTTCTGTCAGCCTGCGGCTGCGCGCTTTCTTTTTTCTTTCTTATTCTCTGTAATGTGCTTTTTTGGGGAGGGAGAGAACCTACGCGCAAGCTGTTGCTTGCGCTCACAGTTTTGCTTTCGCAAAACTGTCTACTTCAGAGGCGTTGTTCCCAGTCGCAGACCTGCGGTCTGCTTACGCAGTTTTAGGGCTCTGCCCTAAAACTGCCAGTTCCGCTATCTGTCGTTAGACTGATAGCGGAACGTCAGCACTGAGGCTTGTCGCTTACGCTCCAAGCTGCCAAGTTTAGGGCGCAAAATGCGCCCTAAACTTGCACGTCTACAGTTGCAAATTTGAGGCGGTGCCTCAAACTTGCGCGGGCATGGCGGGCGCCGAAAAAAAAGGGCTGTCTCCTTAATAAAGGAGACAGCCCTGCACGGTCAGATAAACTGCGTGTTAGATTGACGGACCATACACGCTATAGCCAGAGCCAGACCCAGCTATGATAGATTCAACGGTAACTGTTCCGGAACTACTGCCTGAATTGATTTCGGATATCTGTATCGAAATCTCCCCGAACATCCTTGAAGCAGCTCCAATCAAAACAATTTCACCATTCTTTTTCAGCAACAGCATATTGGCATCATACACATATGAGTATGAAACACCCTTAAGCAGTTCTGTATATACATTCATATACTCAGCCGAAATATCGCCGCTGACCATTTCATCCGCAATTTTCTGGCTCATTTTGAACGTCGCGGTGCCGCCTGACAGGGTAAGCGTTATACCACTCTCGTTCGTGTACGACGTTCCTTCGATTCCCTGATTCGCAAGCACGACTTCTGTCGGGCCTTCTGCGGCGTTGTCGCAGCCTATCATGCTTACCGCCATTACCAGAGCACAGCCTATGCCCAGCCACATCGTTTTTTTCATAAAAACGTCCTCCTAATAAAAGGTTTATATGTGTAACTGCACAGTTACTGCGCCATCATACCGGGGGGGGCATTTTGTCAAGCCCTTTTTGCCCGTTTTTGCAAAAAAAATACGCAGAAAAGCAAAAAAAATTGCCGCCAGGCAGAGAACCGGGCGCCAGTTTTGCCGATGGCAAAATTTACATTTGCCATTTATCCGGTAAGAAATTTGCCGACGGCAAACTGAAAATTTGCAATCGGCAAGTGCGCCGCTGGCCATCGGCAAAATTCATGTCTGATAAATGGCAAAATTTAAATTAGCCATCGGCAAAATAAAATTTAGCCGCCGGCAAATTGTTATTTTTTAAACGGGAAATTTGTCAGCCATCGGCAAATTGCTCAGTCTGTACTTATAAACACCCCTGCCGCCGCCTGCTCAAAGAATACACGCCTGCTTCGCGAACTGGAGCCCAGCCGCAGGCTGTCAAAACCCAGGCCCGCGTGCAGCGCAGAACCGTCTGCAGAAAACCCGCTTCTGAAACGGCGTTTTCTCTCCCTTCCCAAAACCGCCGCGCGCGTCATTGTGTTTTTCCGGTTTTAGCCGTATAGTTAGTACAGTATTATATCCGTCAACGTATACAGGAGAAGCACATGAAACACCCAGCCGTTTTGCTGCCGGCGCTTATCTGCGCGGCGGCGTTCTGGTTCAGTTCCTGCGCCGGAGCTCCGGACACGGCAGCGCGCACCGCTTCGGGCGGCGCGCCTGCCTATGAGCAGCAGCTCGCCGCGCTTGACGCTGCCCGCATCCAGGGCAGCATTGTGCGCGTGGCGCAGATACGGGAGCTTGGCGAAACGCTCGCCGAACTCGCCGAAAACGGGGACATCACGCAGCAAGACTACCTCGCGCTCACCGGCAGGCTTGAGCTCATACAGGGACACACGCCGCAGGCCAAACGCAGCTATGAACAGGCGGCAGCACTTTCCGCGCAGAACACACAGGTGCAGATTCTTGCAGTCAGGCTTGAGCCTGACCCGCAGGCACGGCTGCTGCGTGCAGAAGAGATCAGGCGCGCAGGCAATACCGATCCCCGCATTGTCCTTGAGCAGGCGATTGCCGCTTATCAGATGCAGGATTTCCGCCTCGCACAGGCGTATTTTGACGCGGCGCAGGCCCAGCTTGACGGCCCGCTCATAGCCGCGTACGGCGCGCTCAGAGCGGAAGTACAGGCAGCGCAAACGGCGGACGGCGGCGAAAGCCTGTCGCTTTCAGACTACGCGCAGGCGGCTGAGCTCAGCGCGCAGGGGATGCTCATGCTCACGCAGTCTGAAACGACGTTTTTGCAGGAATTAACCGGCGTAGAGCTGCTTTCTGCGGAAGCGCTGTACGCGCGCGCACGGGATGCAGGACTTCTGCCGCAGGCGCTTTCAGGCGGCGGTGAGCGCATCGTTACGAGAGCGCAGTGCGCGCAGTATCTCTGGCAGTTTTACCGCGCGGCGCACCATATAACCGCCGATTACGCGGCAAAATATCGCACGGCGGCGATTGAACAGCAGAAAGACGGTCTTCAGCCCGCCGCGGACGGTGCGTCCCAGCCGTACTCGCCCATTGCAGACGTGGCGTTAGACGCGCCTGAGTTCAGCGCCATAGCAGGCTGCGTTGAAAACCGCATCATGAGCCTTGACGCGCAGGGCTTCTTTTATCCCGACCGGCCGATAAGCGGCGCAGAGTTTACCGCCGCCGTCAGAGCCGCGCAGGGGCTGTAGCCCGCGTGCACACGCACTAAAACCCCGCAGCGGACTGCGAGCCCCTGCCCTGCACTCCCCGTTGCAATATTGCGCAAAATATCGTAATGTATGCCAATGATGAAAGAACACAGCACGTACTGTCTTTCAGAACATGCAAAGCGGCAGCTGCGCGAGCGGTTTTTGTCATATGCAGCCGTCTGCACTACGAGCAGCAGTGAGCAGGCAGACAAGGGCGTTATGCCGTCTACGCCGGGGCAGCGCGAGTTCGCGCGTATGCTGCTTGCAGAACTGCAGGCACTCGGCGCTGACGAGGCATACATCAGCGAATACGGGTATGTCTGCGCGCGTCTTAAGCCGTCTTCCGGCTGCGAGCACGCGCCCGCTGTCGGACTGTGCGCCCATCTGGACACGTCGGAAGAAGTACCTGCGGGAACGGTACACCCGCGCGTCATTGAGCACTATGACGGGAGCGTGATTGCGCTCGGCGGCGGCGCGGTGCTTGATCCTGCCGCCGACGCGGAACTTGCACGCGCGAAAGGCCTTGACATCATCACGACTGACGGCACAACGCTGCTCGGCGCAGACGACAAAGCCGGCATTGCAGAAATCATGACGGTGCTTGAGTTTCTTACCGCACAGCCTGACATTCCGCACGGACCAGTTGAAGTGATATTCTCTCCCGATGAAGAAACCGGCCACGGCATGGATCACGTGCCGCTTGACTGGATACAGGCAAAGCAGTTTTACACGCTTGACGGCTCAAGCCCGCCTGAAATAGAAACAGAATGTTTTAATGCATATCGCTGCGATGTAACGTTTACCGGCATTGCAGCGCATACCGGTTCTGCACGTCCGCATATGATCAACGCCGTTTCGATGGCGGCAGATTTTATCACGTCGCTGCCGCGCCACGAGGCGCCCGAAACGACCGACGGCAGGCAGGGCTTTTTTGCCCCGATGGAAATACAGGGACAGCTCGAGCGCGCCCGCACAACGCTGTATCTGCGCGACTTTTCCGCGGAAGGCATGGAACAGCGCATACAGACAGTGCGGGCAATCGCTGCGGCAATCCAGGCAAAATACCGCGGAAGCACCGTTTCCGTACAGACGGCAAAACAGTACCTTAATATGAAGCAGACAATCGATGCGCATCCGCTTGCAGCGGAGCTTCTCGTACAGGCGGTGCGCACGGCGGGGCTTGAACCGCGCTTTGTGCCGATCCGCGGCGGCACTGACGGCGCACGGCTTGCCGAAGCCGGTATTCCCTGCCCGAACATATTTACCGGCGGGCATAACTTTCATTCGCGCACAGAATGGGCCTGCATACAGCACATGGAACAGGCGGCGGAAACGCTGCTGCAGCTTATCCGCCTGTGGGCGCTCCAGCCCGCAGAGCAGCCGGCGTAAGCACAGCATCGCTTACCGGCATATCACACGATTCAAGGAAAAAACAGATGGTATATAAGACTTCAGGAGTCTGTGCAAGAAGCATCAGCTACGAAATCATTGACGGAAAACTGCACAATGTGTCGTTTGTCGGCGGCTGCAACGGCAACCTGCAGGGAATAGCGCGGCTTGTAGAAGGCATGTCCGTGCAGGAGGCGGTTTCGCGCCTTAAAGGCATACGCTGCGGCCTTAAAAGCACGAGCTGTCCAGACCAGCTCGCACGTGCGCTTGAACAGGCGGGGACAACATAATGCACGAATATCATATCGAAGGCGGCTTCCCGATAAAGGGAACCGTGCGCGCAAGCGGCAATAAAAATGCGGCGCTGCCGTGCATCGCCGCCGCGCTCCTTACCTCGGAGCCGGTGATTCTGCGCAATATTCCGCAGATTGCAGACACGGCGGTGATGTTTGAAATACTCAGCGCGCTCGGTGCGCGCGTCGAGCAGCTTGAGCCGACCACATGGCGCATACAGGCAGACGGCGCCATTTCTCACGAAATACCGCAGCCGCTTTCCAAAAAGCTCCGTGCGTCGATACTGTTTGCCGGCCCGCTGCTTGCACGGTGCAAAAAGGCGGTGCTGCCGCCGCCCGGCGGCGACGTTATCGGACGGCGCAGGCTTGACACGCATTTTCTTGCGCTTACCGAGCTCGGCGCCCGAGTTGAAGTAAACGGCGTGTTTTCGTTTTCGGCGAACAAGCTCGCCGGTGCAGACATCTTTCTTGACGAGGCGTCGGTAACGGCGACGGAAAACGCCATCATGGCGGCGGTGCTTGCCGAAGGCGACACGATTATCACGAATGCGGCAAGTGAACCGCACATTCAGGATCTGTGCAATATGCTCATTTCCATGGGCGCAATTATTACCGGCACCGGAAGCAATATCCTGCGCATCGTCGGCGTTGAAGAGCTCAGCGGCTGCGACTTTACAATCGGGCCCGACTATATGGAAATCGGCTCGTTTATCGGCCTTGCCGCCGCGACGCGCGGCACCATCACTATCGAAGGCGTTAACCCGCGCGACATGCGCCCAATAAAGCTCGCATTCGGCAAGCTCGGCATCTCGTGGAAGATTCAGGACAATACGCTGACTGTGCCGCTCGGTCTGCCGATGAAAGTAAACTGCGATCTCGGCGGCATGATTCCCAAGATAGACGATGCGCCGTGGCCCGGGTTTCCGCCTGACTTAACGAGCATCATGGTCGTTATCGCGACGCAGGTAGAGGGAACGGTGCTTATTCACGACAAAATGTTTGAATCGCGCATGTTCTTTGTCGATAAGCTTATCGGCATGGGCGCGCGCATTACGCTCTGCGACCCGCACCGCGCCGTCGTGTCAGGGCCCTGTATGCTGCACGGCGACAACCTCGTCTCTCCGGACGTGCGCGCCGGCATGGCGATGATCATCGCCGCAATGGCCGCACAGGGCGAAAGTGTTATCAGCAACGTCTACCAGGTTGAGCGCGGATATGAACGGCTCACCGAACGCCTGCAGGCGCTTGGCGCGCATATCAGAAATGTTGAAGCATAGCGTGTTTTGTGCAGGATGAGGCATATGACAGATACCGCAGAACAGAAGAAAACCGCCGTCGTCGCCATTATCGGAAGGCCTTCCGCCGGCAAATCGACATTCCTCAACACGGTATGCGGGCAAAAAGTCTCTATCGTGTCGCCGACGCCGCAGACGACGCGAAACGCCGTGCGCGGCATCGTAAATACGCCGCGCGGCCAGCTTGTGTTTATCGACACGCCTGGCTATCACCTTTCCGATAAAAAACTCAATCTGCGGCTCAAAGCAGTCGCCGAGGAGCAGCTTGAAAGCGCCGACGCGGTGCTCTACCTTATAGATTCCACGCGGCCGGCAGGTCCTGAAGAAACGGCTGTTGCAGAGCTTGCCGCACCGTTTGCTCAGAAGACCGTCGCCGCCGTAAACAAATGCGACCTTGCAGAGGCAGAGCCTGAGAGAGCGCGCGCGTTCGTGCGGCTTTCGTTTCCTTTGCTGCCTGACGCGCGGCTCTTAAGCATATCGGCGCAGAATGGAGACAACACCGACGCGGTACTTGACGCGCTCTATGAGCTTGCGCCGTACGGGGCTCCCTATTATCCCGAAGAATACTACACCGACCAGGAAGTGGAGTTCCGCATCGCAGAAATTATCAGGGAACAGACGATAAACCGTCTGCGCGACGAACTGCCGCATGCCGTCTATGTGCAGATTGCCGACATGCAGCGCAAGCCGGACAGCACCAAGCTGTGGGTGCGCGCGTTCCTGTGCGTTGAAAAAGAAAGCCAGAAAGGCATGGTTATCGGCAAAGGGGCGGCGCTCATCAAAGAAATCCGCGTGGAGTCTATCAAGACGCTCAGAAAAATCTTTCCGTACCGCGTGGAACTTGACTTGCAGGTAAAAGTGGATAAAAACTGGAGACAGCGGGATTCTCTTTTACATAAACTCATCACCTGACATAAGGAAGGCTATTATGAACAAAAAAAGCATATACGCTCCGGCGTGTCTGCTGTGCGCACTCGTGTTTTCAGGGTGCGCCTCCATCTGGTTTACCGGCCCGCGCGGTTCCGCCGACCGGTCCATGCCGGCAGCAGGCACGGTATTGCAGACGGGCACGGTTGCGTACATAGAAAACAAGCAGGGCATTTTTGTGCGTCAGTCTGTGGAAGAACAGCAGCAGTATCCGCAGGCAGCGGGAGAAATGATCGTGCAGGGAAGCATTGTGCGCGAAAAGTTTGACTTTGCCGTGTTCTTTAAGGAGTTCCTTGATTCCGAAAACTCAAAAGGATATGAATGGAATGGCTTTATCCGCACGACTGATTTCGAGGCTCCGGCATCCCTGTCGTTTGTCGCGGCGCGCAAAAAGGCGACGCCTGACGAGCAGGAACAGCCGCAGAAAACATATATTATGGAAGCAGGTTCGGCAGGCGAACTTACGATGCAGCTGACCGACCCGTACGGGGATGATTTTCTTGCGCGCGCGCCGTATGAGGCCGCGTCCTTTGCCCTCCCCGACGGCAGGACATTCCGCCTGTACGCGGCAAAGGAATCAGCGTGGAGCGCGCACGGTAGAGACGCCGATAATCCCGCAGCTGTAGAAGCGCAGTATCCCAAAACGCCTACCCGCAAACTATACACGCTTGAAGACCAGCTCTTTCAAATTACCGATGATGCAGGCACCGTTATCGCGGATCTGCAGGGCAGCCTGTATACGATCTACGACACCGCGCCTGCCGACGCCATAGACGGCGTGCAGAGCTTTATCGCCCTGTTCTATACCTGGCAGTGCATCATTGCCGAACAAGAAACGGATGTGGGGCTGTAGCACGCCTGATACATAATCCAATAGAAAACAGCAAGCATTGTTTTAAAAGCCCTGCAGGCAAACTGCCGCAGGGCTTTTTTGCACACCAGCATACGGCAAACCTGCAAGAAAACAGCCGCAAAACAAAACCGTCCGGCAGCAGAACAGTTTCTTTGAGACATAACGAGCCGCTTTTGCAGCACAGAAAGCGGCTATACAGATTCATAATGACACATAAAACAAAACCATTTTGACACATACAGACACTTTTACTCAGCGAACAGCGCCGCATACCGATATGCGGGCGGAATACCGCAGCGCATATTTTGTAAAGCGTAAAATATCTGTATATATTGCAATGAGTTATAAAATATGTACAGATATTTTCATAAATTGGCACGCGATATGCGTATATATTCGTGTCCGATAAAAAACGGAACGCATCGCGCGGCCGTTTAAGCGGACACATAACATATACAACATAATTGGAGGCTTTTATATGAATTCGTTAGCTTTTTTTAATCCGCGTTTTACGTCAGATCTGTTTGACGTCATCGACCGCAATTTTGCAAGCATGATGCCGACAACGGAAAAATCCGGCAGTCTGGTTCCCAAAGTGGACGTGCGCGAAACAAAAGACGCCTACATCCTTGATATGGATCTGCCCGGCGTATCTGAAAAGGACGTAGCCATCAACCTGAAAGACAAAGTGCTTTCTATTTCTTCCCAGAAAGAGGAAAAAACGGAAGAAAAGAAAGACGGCGAATGGCTTATCCGCGAACGGCGCAGCGCGTCATTTGCGCGGCACTTTACGCTGCCCGACGACATTGACGCAGAAAACGTCAGCGCGGAATTCCAGAATGGCGTACTCACCGTGAATATCCCGCGCAAGGCTGAAACAAAGCCCAAGACGATTGCGATCACGGCAAAATAACGCAGCTGCCTGACACAGCTACAGGCGCATAAAAAAGCTGCCCGAATAGATTCGGGCAGCTTTTTTATTGTCCGCGCATATGTCAGCGGATGTCTTCGATAACGGCGGCGCAGGTGGTGAGAATCTTTTTCATGTTTTCAGGGTCAACGCCGGTTACTTTCATTGTGCAGCGGCGGTTAGACATGTTGTCCCCGTCTGACGTTACAAACGACCGGATATTGCCGCCCAGTTCCGCCACGCCTGCGGCAACTCTCGCAAGCATCCCGGGCTTTTCTTCGATTAAAAACGTAATGCGCGTTCCCTCATACCGCGCCGCAAACATATCAACAAATACGCGGAACAGATCGCTTTCGGTGATAATGCCGACAAGCAGGTCGTCTTTCATCACAGGCAGGCAGCCGATGTCCTTGTCTGCCATAATGCGCGCGGCTTCTTCAACAACTTCGGACTGCTGCACTGTTACGACATTCGTCGACATGATTTTTTCTACCTTGAGCTTTGACAGCAGATAGCTTATCTCATACATATCGAGCGTTGTCGCGGCAGAAGGCCCTGCATTCACGAGATCTTTCTTTGTGAGGATGCCGACAAGACGGTTTGCCTTGTTCAGCACGGGCAGTTTGCCGATTTTTTCTTTTGTCATCAGCGCCTTTGCGTCATTAACCGACATATCAGGCCGGATAAACACCGGATTCTTTTTCATCACGCCAGCAACTATCATGTCTTGCCTCCATCAACCGCCCAAATAGGCTTTTTTCACACTGTCATCATGCAGCAGCTCCTGCGAACTGCCGGATTTATTTATGACGCCCGTCTCCAGTATATACGCACGGCTCGCAATCGACAGCGCCTTATACGCATTCTGCTCAACGAGCAGTATCGTCGTACCGCTTTTGTTGATTTCCAATATAATAGAAAAGATTTCATCAACAAGAATAGGGGCAAGCCCCATCGAAGGCTCGTCAAGCAGCAAAAGCCGCGGATCGGCCATGAGCGCGCGGCCCATCGCAAGCATCTGCTGTTCGCCGCCTGAAAGCGTGCCGGCATACTGGCGGATACGCTCTTTAAGCCGCGGAAAAAGCGAAAACACTTTTTCCATATCGCGCTTTATGCCTGCGCGGTCGGTGCGCGTAAACGCACCCATTTCAAGGTTTTCGCGCACCGTCAGGTTCGCAAAAATACGCCTGCCTTCAGGAACATGGATCAGGCCCTTGCGCACAATCATGTTTGCCGGCATGCCGGTAATGTCCTCGCCTTCAAACAGTATCTGCCCGCCGCCTTTCTTTATGATGTTCGACACCGCGTGCAGCGTTGTCGTCTTTCCTGCGCCGTTTGAGCCGATAAGCGTGATAATCTCGCCCTCATGCACTTCAAACGAAATACCGCGCAGCGCCTTTATCGCGCCGTATGACACGCTCAGTTCTGACACATACAGCATTACGCCTCACCTCCCGCAGCCGCCTCGGAACCCAGATACGCCTTAATCACCATCGGATCGGAACGCACTTCTTCGGGCTTGCCCTGAGCGATAATGCGCCCGTAGTCAAGCACGATAAGCCGCTCGCAGATACGCATCACCAGGTGCATATCGTGCTCAATCAGCAAAATCGTCAGATCAAACTCATTGCGGATAAAGGCGATAAGCCGCGTAAGCTCATCCGTCTCCTGCGGGTTCATGCCCGCGGCAGGCTCGTCAAGCAGCAAGAGCGACGGCTTTGCCGCAAGCGCGCGCACAATTTCAAGTTTGCGCTGTTCGCCGTACGGCAGGTTTTTTGCAAGCTCATTTGTCTTTTCCTCAATATGAAAGAGTTCAAGCAGCTCGGTCGTCCGTTCGGTCATCAGCTGCTCATCGCGGCGGAAGCGCGGCGTGCGCACCAGCGCGTCAAGCGGCGTTACGCTGCGAAGCCCGTGCAGCGCGATGCGCACGTTGTCCGCAACGGTTAAATTGCCGAACAGGCGGATATTCTGAAACGTGCGCGCAATACCCAGCTGATTTAACTGCGCGGGCGTCTTTTTGTTTACTTTATGCACGCGGCCACAAGCGTCCCAAAACGTGATTTCGCCCTCTGTCGGCGTATATACGCCGGAAAACATGTTGAACACGGTTGTTTTTCCCGCGCCGTTCGGACCGATAAGCCCTACAAGCTCGCCTTTGTTCAGAGAACACGAAAAATTATTTACCGCGCGCAACCCGCCGAACACAATAGAAAGATCCGTCGCCTGCAGCAGCAGATTATTTTGCGTTTGCATCGGTATTCTCCTTTGAAAGCCCGCGGCGCCTGAGCCTGGCGCCAAGCAGCTTCCGCCACTCGGGCAGCCGCTCCCAGACACGCACAAAAGAAAGCTCTTTCATGCCCAAAAAGCCCTGCGGCCTGAAAAGCATCACGCAGATAAGAATCAGCGGATAAAACACGAGCCGGTAATCCTGTAAAAAGCGAAGGAATTCCTGCAAATACGTGAGCACGAATGCCGCAAGCACCGAACCCGTAACGGACCCCATACCGCCGAGCACAACGAAAATCAGATAGTCGATGCTGCGGTTAAACGACGCGAGGTCAGGCTTAATAAATCCGATAAACGGCGCGTACAGCGCGCCGCCGATACCGGCAATAAACGCGGCGATCACAAAGCCTATCATCTTGTAGCGGAACACTCCAATGCCGCTTGAATTGGCGGCAATCTCGTCTTCGCGCACGGCAAGAATCGCGCGCCCGTACGTAGAGCGCAGAAAGTTCTGCAAGAGCGCAATAATCACGACGAGCGAGCCGACTATCAGGATATAGGCAAGATCTGCATAGCTCACGAGCAGCGTCGGAAACTGCTTGCCGTTTGCGCCGCCGGTCAGATCCTTAAAGTTTACGAGCAGCACGCGGATAATCTCTCCGAACCCGAGCGTTACAATCGCGAGGTAATCGCCCTGCAGCTTGAGCGTCGGAAAGCCGATGACAATCCCGAACACACACGTTATCAGCGCGGAAATCAGTATAGATACCGCAAGCGGCACGCCCGCCTGCGTCAACAGCGCGCATGAATACGCGCCTATCGCCATAAACCCCGCCTGCCCCAGCGAGAGCTGGCCGGTAATGCCGCAGATCATATTGACGCTTACCGCCATAATCGCGTTAATGCCGCCGAGCGTAAGTATCTGCGCCGTGTAAGCGTCTATGATCCAGAAATGTATGAGCACGCCGGGAACAGCCACGCACAGCACGCCGACGGCGGCAAGAATTAAAAAGTTTCGCAGATGCACGTTTTTCATAGCGCTACACCTTTACCTTTACTTTTTCGCCCATAATGCCGGTCGGCTTTACGAGCAGAATCACAATCAGTATCGAAAACGAAATAGCGTCTGCAAACTGCGAGGATAAAAAGCCTTTGGTAAGCGTTTCTGCAATGCCCAGTATATACCCGCCGAGCATCGCCCCGGGCACGGAACCGATGCCGCCTAATACCGCAGCGACAAATGCCTTGAGCCCCGGCATCGTGCCCATCGTAGGGTCTATCTGCGGATACGCGCTCGCGTACAGCACGCCGCCGGCGGCGGCAAGCACCGCGCCGAGCGCGAACGTGAACGCAATCGTGCGGTCAACCGAGATTCCCATAAGGCTTGCCGCCTGCATGTCATACGATACGGCGCGCATCGCTTTGCCCGTCCTGGTGTGATTGATAATATAGTTCAGAATCACCATGAGCAGTGCGGAAAGCACCAGCACGATAAGCTGTATGTTTGAAATGGACACAAAGCCCAGATTGATATTGACAGTGGCGAGCGTCGGGTATTCCCGCGGGTTCGGGCCGATAAACGGCAGCACACGCGCGCCGTTTTGCAGAATCAGCGACACCGCTATCGCCGTGATAAGCGAGTTAAGCCGCGGCGCGGAACGCAGCGGCCGATATGCAAAGCGTTCTATTACGATAGAAAGCACGCCGCACACGAGCATTGCCGCGGCAAACGCCATCGCAAGCCCCGCCGGCGTGGCGCCCACGGCCTGCAAAACAAAATAGCCGGTATACGCGCCCACCATGAGGATATCGCCGTGCGCAAAATTGATAAGCTTTACGATACCGTAGACCATGGTATATCCCAGCGCGATCAGCGCATAAATGCTTCCGAGCGAAAGCCCGTTTACCATCTGCTGTATGAAAATGCTTCCGGTATTCACAATTCCTCCGGTATTCACAAAATACATTATATCGGCGCGATATTGTACAATAATCCAAATCAGCGCGTAAAGTCCCGCTCAAAGCGGCCGGGCGGATACAAAAACAGCCGGTCTCACAACCGGCTGCAGGCGCAATCTCCGCAGGTTACGGATTGATTGTCGTCTTATACACAGGCGTGAGTTCGCCGTCAGCGTCTTTGACAATTTCAACGATAACCGCGGACTTTACCGGATTGCGGTTCTCGTCAAAGTAAAGCTCCCCGGTAACATAGCTGCCTTTTACGTTTGCAAGCGCGTCGCGGATTGAAGCAGAATCGGTTACGTCTGCGGTCAGCAGCGCGTCGCGCAGCATGTACATGCTGTCATAGCCAAGCGCCGCAAACGAAACGGGCGTCTCGCCGTATTTCGCTTCATAGGCTTTTACAAAGTTGATTACTTTCTCGTCGGTTGAGTCAGCCGCGTAGTGGTTTGAGTAATAGCCGTTGAGCATCTCGTCTCCAGCTTCTGACACAACACCGTCCCAGCCGTCAGCGCCGACAATCGGCGTGTTGATGCCCTGCGCGCGCAGCTGCTTTGCAATCAGCGCGACTGTCGAATAGTAATCGGGCAGATAGACTACTTCGGGATTGGCGTTCTTTATCTTTGTGAGCTGCGCGTTAAAGTCTTTGTCTCCCGTTGAGTACGATTCTTCGCTCACGATCGTGCCGCCGCCGTCTCTAATCGCCTTGCAGAAGTTTTCATACAGACCGACCGAATAATCGTTTCCGATGTCATAGAGCACCGCCGCGTTTTTAAGGCCGAGGTCTTCGATTACAAAGCGGCCGCCGACTGTTCCCTGGAACGGGTCGATAAAGCAGGTTCTGAAAATATAATCGCCGACCTGCGTGATTTCTGTCGCCGTCGCGGCGGGCGCGATCATCACGACTTTCTGGTTCTGTGCAAGCGACGCGATGGCGTTGCAGCAACCTGAAGTCATGGAACCGATAATCATGTTTACGCGGTCTTTTGTCGTCAGTTTCTTATACGCGTTTACCGACTTTTCGGGATTTCCCTCGTCGTCCTCGACAATCATCTCGACCATTTTGCCGTTGATGCCGCCTGCGGCGTTGATTTCCTCAATGGCGAGGTCAATCGCCTGACGGCACGTAACGCCGTACACCGCTACCGAACCGGAAAGCGGGAATATGCCGCCGATTTTAATCGTGTCGCTTTCCTGCTTGCTGCATCCGGCAAACAGCAGCACGGACGCCGCAGCGATACCTGCCGCAATGCGGCGCAGTCCCTGTATTTTCATAGCAAACCTCCTATGC
>DXHG01000162.1 GCA_019113455.1 Candidatus Treponema faecavium
GAGGAACAACGCTTCTGAAGAAGAGGTTCCTCTCCCGCCCCAGAAAAGCGAATTGCAGAGAGAAAGAAAAAGCTTCGCGTGCAAACGCAAAACACCCCGCAGGGAACTGCAAAGGAAAATAAGCCGCGTGCACCGCAAGACATCCCGCAGCGAACCGCTAATCTGCCGCCGCGCGGGCAGCGCATAGAGACTCAAGCCCGCTTGATTTTTTTTATGCAGGCGGTATATACTATGTGAGTTATACGCCGGCATGGTGGAATGGTAGACACGGCAGACTCAAAATCTGCTGCGAGCGATCGTGTAAGAGTTCAAGTCTCTTTGCCGGTAAAGACATATACTGGCGGCAGTATATGTCTTTTTTTATGCCCACGCCGCACTTCTTCAGAAACACAGCGACACGCCGCCTTCGTTTTTGCGCAGGCTGACCGCTTCTTCCATGTAAACGCTGTGGATCGTTTCACTTGATTCCATGTCCGCTATCGTCCGGCTGAGCTTTATGCAGCTGCTGACTGCGCGCGGTGAAAACGCGTATGTTTTTGCCGCCGCTGCAAGCAGCTGCCGCGCCTCCGCCGTGAGCGGGCACAGCCGCTCGATATCTTCGCTTGCGATGCGGCTGTTCCGTTCGCCGCTGCGGCTTCGCTGACAGGCGACGGCGCGCGCAATTCCTGCGCGGAGCTGCGCGGTAGTCGCTGCAGCCTCGCCGCCGCCATCGTCCGGCTGCGCCGCAGACAAAAGCGAAACACGTATGTCGATGCGGTCAAGCAGCGGCGCAGAGAACTTTTTCCAGTAGTGTTCAACGGTGCGCGCGCCGCACAGGCATACCTTGTCTTTTGCGCCGAAATTGCCGCACGGGCAGGGATTTGCCGCCATGAGCAGCTGAAACTTTGCCGGATACGTCGTGTTCCGTCCGGCGCGGCTTAACGTGATATTCCCGCTTTCAAGCGGCACACGCAGCGCCTGCAGCGTCTGCGGCTTAAACTCCGCCGCCTCGTCAAGAAAAAGCGCGCCGTTATGCGCAAGCGATATTTCTCCCGGGCGGCACTGAGAGCCGCCGCCGACAATGCCTTCGAGGCTTGCGCTCTGATGCGGCGTGCGGAACGGCGCCTGATACATGTGCTGCCCGTCTCCGATGGCGAGTCCCGCGAGGCTCCTGATGCGTGAGACGGGGCGTGCTTCCGCTTCCGTGAGGAGCGGCAGGAGCCCCGGGAACCGCATCATCGAAAGCGTCTTTCCGCACCCGGGCGGGCCGTACGCGATGATATTGTGCGCGCCCGCCGCCGCTATCTGGAGTGCGCGCACAAGCTGCGCCTGACCTGCTACCTGTGCGTATTCCGTTTCGGGCGTTACCGGCGGAAAGCGTACAATGTCCGTGCGCGGCGTGCGCGCGGGCGTCTGTGAGGCGGGCGGTTCAAACGCAAGCGGAGCGGTGAGCGCGTTAAACGCCTGTTCGAGCGTGTCCGCGGCAAAGACCGACATGTCGGAAACAGCCTGCGCCTCGCGCCGGTTTGCACTGGGGATAATGCAGCGCGTAATGCCGTGTTCTGCGGCAGTAGCCGCGGCGGCGTGCACGCCGCGCACCGCGCGTATGCTGCCGGACAGTTCAAGTTCCCCCATCACGAGTATCGGGTCGCTTGGGAATACGAGCTCTTTTGCTGCGGCGCTCAGCACGGCGAGCGCGATTGCGAGGTCAAAGCCCGATCCTTCTTTTTTTACGTCTGCAGGCGAAAGACTGATAAGCACCCGTTCAGGCGGAAAGTCAAGTCCGCTGTTGAGAATCGCCGATCTCATCCGCTCTCGTGATTCCCGCACCGCCCCGTCTGCAAGTCCCACCATGTCTATGCCGGGAATGCCGCGGCGCAGATCCACTTCGACAGAAACGAGACAGCCTTCGTATCCGAACGGCGAGAAACTGCATATTTTCATCTGTATACCTCTTACTTTCTATATAGAAAAAGACAGACAAAAAAATGCAGTTTTTACGCTGTTTTTCTTTATTTTTATGCTGTTTTGTATGACGCCTCGAGACGGCGCGCTATCTCTTCGATAAACTCCCAGCTGTCAAGTACCTGCTTTGCCGGCGGCTCTGCGATGCGTGCAAGATCGCCTGTCATGAAGCCGTCCTCTATCGTCTTGAGCGTTGCCTGTTCAAGTCTGCGCGCAAACGCGCCGAGTTCCGCAGTTCCGTCAAGCTCTGCGCGCTTTGCAAGCGCGCCCGTCCACGCAAAAATGAGGGCGACCGGATTGGTGCTCGTCTTTTCTCCCTTGAGATATCGGTAGTAATGGCGCTGCACCGTGCCGTGCGCCGCCTCGTATTCAAACACGCCGTCAGGCGAAACGAGCACGCTCGTCATCATTGCGAGACTGCCGCACGCGGAAGCAACCATGTCGCTCATGACGTCTCCGTCATAGTTCTTGCACGCCCAGAGGAACCCGCCTTCGCTGCGCATGACGCGGGCTACGGCGTCGTCTATGAGCGTGTAAAAGTACGTGATGCCCGCGTTTTTGTACCGCTCTTTGAATTCCGTGTCGTAAATGCGCTGGAATATCTCCTTAAAGCGCCCGTCGTATGTCTTGCTGATAGTGTCCTTTGTTGCAAACCACACATCGAGCTTTTCCGAAAGACCGTATAAAAAGCAGCTGCGCGCGAAACTTTCTATTGATTTGTCCGTGTTGTGAATACCTTGTATAATGCCTGCTCCGGGCATTTCCATGATTGTCTTTCGCAGCTCCGTGCCGTCAGCTCCGGTAAATACGAGTTCCGCTTTTCCCGGGCCGGGAACTGAGAGTTCGCAGTTTTTGTACACGTCGCCGTATGCGTGGCGGCCGAGCACGAGCGGTTTTTTCCAGCAGGAAACAGAACCGTGTATGTTTGAGACAAGCACCGGCGTACGGAATACGGTGCCGTCAAGCTCCGCTCGGATAATGCCGTTGGGGCTCGGCGTCAGATGCTTAAGACTGTACTCCTGCATGCGCGCGGCGTTTGACGTGATTGTCGCGCATTTTACGCCGACTCCAAGGCGCTTGATTGCGGCGGCGGCCTCGTAGGTAACGGCGTCGTCGCTGTCGTCGCGGGCTTTTAACCCCAGATCGTAGTATTCCGTTTTGAGCTCGACAAAGGGTTCAAGCAGTTTTTCTTTTATCACGCTCCACAGCACGCGCGTCATTTCGTCGCCGTCAAGCTCGGCGACCGCGTTTTTCATCTGTATTTTTGCCATAGAAACTCCTGTACATAGACTGAAGTTATTGTAGCATAGAGAGAGACTGATAACAAGGCGCGGGTTTGTTTATGCGTTGCGCGCACGGCGTGCAGAGTACAAGCCACTGTTCTGGCAGCGGCTTGACAGAATATACTGGACCCAGCTACTGTATACGGCAGAGGAGGAACGCATATCAGCACGCACGAGCCGCATCCGGTGGAACAGACGCTTTTTGAAACAATCACGGATCAAAACACGTATTACGTATTCCCTACGGAAATAGCCGTTTCGTCATGGGCGGATCGCATACTCTGCATTTCCGATATAGGCAGTATTGCGATGGAGCGTTTTATGGCGTGGGACACGTTTAAGGCACAAGCTGTCAGGTCTCAGCAGCAGGATAAAAAGAGTATCCCTTCTGTGCTGCGCAAAATGTTTGTGCAGCAGCTTATCGAAGAAAACGCGGAGCGCTGCCGGAGCGGGCAAAAACCGGTTTTTGAATCGCTGGTAAATCCGCGCTATGCGGAACAGGCGCTTTCTTTTTCCGACTGGATTGCAAAGCTCCTGCCGCCTCTTGCGTCGTGGTACCGTGCGTATACGGGCGGCGGAGATGTGCGCAGCGCCGGTGCTGCGGATACGCACGGGAGCGCGTATCCGGCTGATGGAGAAGATCGCGATTTAGTAACGATTGCGCTGCGGTACCAGGCGTTTCTTGATGAGCACGGGCTTTTTGAACCGGCGTGGGAGCGCCCGCCGTTCCGTTCCGACGGCCATACCTATATCGTGTTTTTCCCTTCTATATTAGAAGACTTCAGTGAGTATGAGCAGATTCTCCTTGACGCGCCGCATGTGCGCTTTGTCGATATACCGGATTGCTGCCGTACAGACCGCATTGCCGTGTGCCGGTTTGCAAACGCCCGCTGCGAGCTTGACGCACTCGTTCATACACTGCAGGAACTGCATGACGCCGGTATTGCGTGGCAGGACATACTGGTGAGCGTTCCCGACATTCAGACATATGCGCCGTATATCGAGCGGCAGTGCGCGCTGTATGCAATTCCGTGCGCCGTACGCGCCGGCCAGACGCTTGCCTCGTACGGGGCGGGCCGCTTTTTCTCGCTTGCGGCGCAGTGCGTCCGCTCCCGATTTTCATTCGCTTCGCTTAAGTCCCTGCTGCTTGACAAGAACCTGCCGTGGAAAGAGCCTGATGTTATCGATCAGCTCATGGAATTCGGCAGAAAGCATAACTGCCTGTGTTCATGGAACGAGCAGGGCAGAACAGCTGACATATGGGAAAAGGCGTTTGCTTCCGCAGGCGGCGCGCGGGAAGAGCGCGCGCATGTGTTTTACACGCAGCTTGCCGCGCAGCTCAAAGCGCTCGTGCGCGCCCCGTCATTTGCCGCGCTGCAGACCGAATACTGGAAATTCCGCAGCGCATTTTTTGATATGGATCGGTGCAGCGATATAACAGATAAGACGCTTGCGCGCTGCATAGCGGAGCTGACGTCGCTTGCCGGCGTGTCGGAGAGTTTTGGAGTGCGTGTTCCCGACAGCTATGCGTTTTTTACGGAACATCTGGCGGGCAAGGTGTACACGCCGCAGCAGGAACGCGGCGGGGTTGCCATTGTGTCGTACCGGACTGCTGCCGCCGCGTGTGCTGGCGTGCATATCGTTATCGACGCGTCGCAGCGCGGCATAACGGTGCTGCAGCGTCCGCTTTCGTTTTTGCGGCAGCTTAAGCGGGAAAAACTGAAACTCGAAGACAGAGACGTGTCGCTTGACTTTGCCGCGCTGTACCGGCTGAACAGTCTTTATTCAGCGGCGTATTTTTCTTTTTCCGAGCAGGGATATGGGGAGTATTCTGTTCCGTACAGCCAGTTTGCCGTGGTTGAACCGGAACAGAAATGTTCTGATTTGTATGAAAAAGAGCAGCGCTGGTACACGGCGGATGACGCGGTGTTTCCCGAGAGGCTGTTCTCTGTGCAAAAAGCAGGATTCTGCAACTGGGCTTCCGATACTGCCGGAGAAGGCAGTGCCGGTTCGCTCCGCAGGTATATTGAACAGAAGCTGTTTTCTGAAAAGGATGGAAAGCGGCGCGTCCGTATTTCCGCTACAGCGCTCAAGACATTCAGCGTCTGCCCGATACAGTGGGTGTATGAGTATCTGCTGCGTCTTGACGACTATGACGCGGACGCAAAGCTCGTTTCGGATAATGTTGCCGGTCTTATTTACCACGCGGCGCTGAACCGGTTTTTTTCCGCAGTGCGGGCCGGCGGTCAGCGTATTGCCGCTCCTCTGTGCGAAGGGCTGTCCGCAGAATATGAGCGGTTTATAGCAGATGCGGTTGACGAGGTGATAGACGGCGCGGTGCAGACGCACCGCATTGCGGACAAGGAACTGAGCGTTATCGGCGCGGATCTTATCGAGGCAAAGCGGCAGGTATGCAAGACGATACTTAAGGACACGCTGACGGTGTTTACCGAGCAGTTTAAGGGATATGCCGTTGCCGAAACTGAGCAGCCGTATACGGCGCTGCCGCCTGCTGCCGAAAGCTCATTCTATTATTACGGTGTTATAGACCTGGTACTGCTGAATACTGAATATGAGCCGGTTATTATTGATTTTAAGACATCGGGAACGCCGGCGCTCAAGTATTGTTCGTGCGGTGAGGGAAATGAACTGCGCGATTATCAGATAGCGCTGTATACGTATCTGTTTGAGCAGTCGTACCGCAATTTGCATCCCGAAAAACAACCGGTGCAGGCTGCGCAGGCGCTGTTCTGGTCGATACACGGACAGAAAGCGTCTTTTGTGTTCGACGAAAAAAAAACGCGGGATGAGTTTGAACTTACGCTTGATGCGCTGCATGAGAAGGCGGCGTGTTTTGCCGCCGCTGCTGAAACCGCAGGCGCGTTTACGGCGCGCGGCACGGCGTTTGCCGACTGCGCTGTATGTCATTTTCGCCACATCTGCCGTAGCGTGTATGCGGTTTCGGGCAGACGGAGGGAAGAGCTCTGCATATGATACACAAGGATACTGATGCCTCGGCGTTTGCGGCTTGCGCTCAAGCCGATGAGTCCGGCGGCGTATTAAGCCGAGATTTGAGTGCCGAACAGAAAGCGGCGGTATATGCGGAAACGAATACGGTTGTTGCCGCAGGCGCCGGTTCCGGAAAGACAACTGTATTGGCGGAGCGGTTTGCGTATCTGGTAACGCACGGAACGCCGGAACACCGCAACGGCATTAAAGCGGAGCGCATACTGACGCTTACGTTTACGAAAAAAGCGGCGGCTGAAATGCATGAGCGCATTTACCGTACGCTGCACAAGCTGACTGAAAGTGCTGACCCGCAGGTGAGCAGCCGCGCACAGGAAGCGGTTAAATCGTTTGGTTCCGTGCATATCCAGACGCTTGATTCATACTGCAGCTCAGTGGTGCGTCAGGGCGCGTACCGATACGGCATACGGCCTGACTTTGCAGTCGATGCACAGTCAGGCGGCGCGGAAGAGACAGCCGCCCAGATGGCGCTTGAATTCTTTATGGAACATCGGCACGAACCTGCACTGCAGCAGTTCCTTGCATCGGCTGCTCCCGAAACGGCCGCCGGCAGTCTGTTGGCGGAACCGCTGCTTATGTACAGTTCGCTTGATAAGCCGCTGCAGTTTGCAGGCGATCTTGCCCGTCAGGCGGAGCGGGTGCGCTTGGATTGGCCGTCATATATCGGAGACTTCTTTGCCTGTATTAAAGAAATACAGAAACATATGGAGGACGACGATATGACAGAAAAGCTGCAAAAAGATCTGGACGCCTTTTTTGCGCGCTGGCCGTCTGCTATAAGCGAAGACCTGATTGCCGGAGCCGCGTTTAGCGAGTATCTGTCGCTGACAGAGGCCGCCGCTTCCGGAAAGAAGACAGCGGCGGCGCAGAGCGTGTTTGCCGATCGGCTTCGCGTATGGATTGCGGCCGCCGCGAGCCTTCCTTCCACGCGGGTAAAAAAAAGCGCTGTCTGTGAGCCGCTGCGGCAGGCAAAAGAGGTGCTTGAACAGATTACGGTGCTTGCCGCTTTTATTCTCCAGTACGGACTGCTTTTTGATACGGCGCTGCTTATGGAAGAGTTTCAGCGCGTGTTCCTGCAGTGGAAGCGCGCGTCCGGGTCGCTCTCGTTTCAGGATGTGGCGCGCCTTGCCGTTGTAATTCTCACTGAACAGAAAGACATTCGCCAGAATGAGAAGTGCTCGTTTGACGCCATCATGATCGACGAGTTTCAGGACAACAACAGCCTGCAGAAGGATCTGCTGTACCTGCTCGCCGAACGTAGGGATCTTAGCGGCAGCGGCATACCGCGCGCAAGCGATATAGAAGCGGGCAAACTCTTTTTTGTCGGAGACGAAAAGCAGTCGATATACCGGTTCCGTGGCGCTGATGTGTCGGTGTTCCGCGCGCTGCAAAATGAGCTTTCAAGCGGCGAACCGTTGTGCCTGCGCACAAACTACCGTTCGCAGGCCGCGCTTATCCGCGCGTGCAACGTGCTGTTTGCCGGCTGCAGCGGCAGTGCGGAGCGCAAAGACGCGTGTTCTGTGCCCGCAAGTATTTTTCTGCGTGCCGCGCCGCAGTATCTGCCCGCATATGAGGCGCGCCCTGAGCCGGCGTTGATTCCCGCCGAAAAAGAAGCTGACGCGGCGGCGCGGACGCATGTCTGCCTGTATTTTTCAAAACGGGGCAAAGGCACAGCGGATGTGGCTGACAGTGAACATACTGAAAGCGTTGGCGGATCAGCGGAGGAGCTTTCGCCTAAAGAAGCGGAAGCGGTGTACACGGTGCGCCGTATCCGGGAACTTATTGCGGAAGGCTCATATGCGCCCGGCGATATAGCGATACTGCTTGGCAGAAAAACAAATCAGCACCTGTACGAGAAATATCTTCGCATGGCAGGTATTGCATATCAGACTGAGAATATCTCAAGTTTTTTTTCGGATGCGCCGGTAAACGATATGCTGCATATGCTCCGGCTGCTCGCGTATCCTGCCGATGTGCTGTCGTACGGCGCGGTGCTCAGTTCGCCGTTTGCGGAGCTTTCGTTTGCAGGCGCGATGACGTGTCTGCAATACGCCATGACCGCGCCGGATCCGGCAGATGCGTGCAGACCTGTGCCGTTTGATGAGGGCGCTGAGGCACTTTTATCAGATGGGGATGCGGAACGCTATTGCAGGGGCAGAGCGGTATATCGGTCGCTTTTGGAACGGGCGCAGACGGGTTCCCTTACGCTCCTTGTTTCGGCGCTCTGGTATGAGACCGGCTACCGCTATGAGACGATGTGGTCTGATACCGTTTGCGTATATCAGGAATTATACGACTACGTGTACGAGCTTGCCCGTCTTGCCGATGAAGATGGACAGACGCTCGCGTGGTTTGCGGATACGCTGTACCGAATCAGGGACGGAGACGACAAGCTTGATGAGCTTTCGGTTCCGCTTAAACGGAAGTCGGCGGTAACGATTATCACGATACATAAAAGCAAAGGCCTGCAGTATCCGGTTGTTTTCGTGTGCGACGCCGGTTCAAAATCGCGCGGCCGCGAGCGGCAGTCGTACGCGGTGCAGACAAAGGAATTCGGCGTCTGTATTCAGCCTCCGAAGCTGTCAGATCCGTGGGCGAAAAAAGGCGCGGGTGCATACTTTATACAGAAAGAACAGGCTGAACAAAAAGCGATGGATATTGCCGAACGCCGTCGAAGGCTCTATGTCGCCCTTACGCGGGCGGAGCAGGAGCTGTATGTAACTGCCTGCATCAACGCCGAAGATGATCTGAAAAAAACAGCAGAAACGCTTGCCGCGTTGTACGTGGAAAAACAGAAGGAAAAACAGCAGAAAAAGGATGCAGAGACAGGACTTGCCTTGATTCCTGTGTACGGACCGTATTCACAGGCAGAAACGGTTCTGCATTCAGGCGCGGACATAGATTTTATGCTGCCTGTGATCTGCGAGTGGAACAAAAGCGCGCAATCGTACCCGCTTTTTACGCTTGAACGTATTCTGCCCTGCACGCGAAGCAAGATACCGGTGCTCCTGGGCGAAAGACAGACGCGTTTTGCGGACAAACATGCGGCAAAACTGCGGTCAAAGCCGTTCTATGAACAGGTCTTCGGTATCGGTATGCAGGAAGCTGTCTCGAACAGATGTTCCCC
>DXHG01000163.1 GCA_019113455.1 Candidatus Treponema faecavium
GGTTCACGCAGCGTGCCGATGCAGCCGATAACGGCGCCCCGCCACACGCCGAACGGCTCCCGTTCGGCAAGGCCGAGCCTGTCCGCAAGCACGGCGTTATTGCCGAGCGCCGGATGCGCGTCTATGGGCAGATGGTACGCGCAGAGCGCCATGTCTGCGGCAAACAGCGCAGCAAGCCGCCGGTAATAACTGCCGGTTACGCGCCGGCACTGCCCCCACAGCAGGCCGTGATGCACGAGCAGCACATCGGCGGCGCACGCCGCCGCGCGCCGGATAGTCTCGGCACACGCGTCTACCGCATACGCAATCGTGCGTATTTCTTTTTTTTCAGGCGCGCTGTTTTCAACCTGTACGCCGTTCAGCGACGGATCCATCGGAAAATCAGCGGTGTGCAGCAGCGCCGCAAGCATCGCGTCAAGTTCAGTAAGCGTCATAATGTCTCCTCTGCACGGGCTGCTGCGTCAGCAGAAGCCGCTGTATCCAGGTATTGCCGTATCTGGAGGGCAAGCGTCTGCGCCGGAAGCGCCTCTGCCTGCCCGCGCCCGTCCGCTTGCGGCAGCAAGCCCGCAAACAGCGGGTCGCTTTGCGTAATGCACGCATAGCCTTCCCGGTAACCGTCAAGCGTGTGCACCATTCCTGCTGCATCGGCGCCGTTTATGCAGAAATACCCCGTACCAAGACCTTCCTTTTCATGCAGCTCCTGTACGGCGCGCACGGCGTACGATTCGCCAAGAAAAAACACGCTGCGCCCGCGCGTTTCAGGTTCGCACAGCTCAAACAGCGCGCGGAACGACGAAAGCGCCCGCACCACATAAAAGTCATCGTTTATCTCGTAGCGCTCGTTTGCAAACAGCGTCTGACGTCGCGCGCTGAACCGGCGCATACTCATGCGGTCGGCAAGACCTGAAAAATACGAGCCGTCAGGCGTATACAGCTCCGCAGCGATAACCTCGTATCCCAGCCGCGCAAGCTCCACATAGAGCGGATGCAGCCCCGCAATGCCTGAGCGGATGTCGGGCACGGTAAGGATAACCGGCGCGGAAGCAGCGCTTTGAGCCGCGCTGAACCGCACGAGCTTTCCTGCAACCGGCTGTGAAAAACGGCTGCGGAACTCAAGACCGCCGTTCAGCGTGCCCGTGAGCGCCGCCGTCTCTTCTGAAACGCCGCGGAGCGCGGCGGCGGGGTCGCGCGGGCGCAGACAGACTACCGCACACAAAAGCAGCGCACCTGCGATAAACAGCACAAACGACACAATGCAGCACACACCTGAAAACTCACGGTGGCGTGCGCGGCGTACAAAGCCCGCAAGCGGCCGCACGTTGCACAGCGCTGACACGGCAGAAAGCACGCCCAGCGCCGCCCACACAACAGAAAGCCCCCACGCCCCGACTGCAATCACCGTGCACACAAGCGCCGCCAATCCCAGTATCGAAAGCGCGTCAAGCCTGATACGCGCGGAAAAAAATATGCGCGCAGAACACGCAAGCAGCAGCACGAGCACTGCGATTTCTGCAACAAACTGCTGGTTCATAGCACGAGTTCTTTATATGGTTTTCCGTCAAGCGTGCACAGCACGATGCGTTCCCCGTCATACACCGCGATACCGGCCTCGCTCCCGCCTTTCGGAAGCGAAACGGAGCCGGGATTGCACACGGCAACACCGTCTTCACGCCGGTACAAAAGCGGAATATGCGTGTGCCCGCACAAAAACACATCGCCTGATGCGAGCGGCGGCAGTTTTTCAGGCGACCAGATATGCCCGTGAGACAAAAAAAGCCGCCTGCCCGCCCTGCCGCCCGCATTTACGCCGGAATCGAACACGAGTGCCGAATCGCAGAGCATCGGAAACGACAGCATTACCTGGTCTACTTCTGCATCGCAGTTGCCGCGGCAGGCGATAATATGCGGCGCGTATTCGTTTAAGAGCGCGGCGGTCCGCTTTGGGTCGTGCCCAGGCGGCAGCGGATTGCGCGGCCCGTGATACAGCACATCGCCGAGCACAAAGAGCGTATCGCAGCCGAGCGCCGAAACACACGCAAGCGCCTGTTCGGCACGCTCAGCCGAACCGTGAATATCAGAACAAATAAGACATTTCATACAAAACCCCTGCTGTACTTCCGCCTGCCCGTCAGAATACGCCGTCAGCCGCCTGCATGAGCGTCTGAATTGTTGAGTACGGCATAGGCGTCAATCAGCGCTTTCAGTGGCCAGCGCCCGCGGTTGGCGGGGCTTGTGGAAGGCAGTTTGACCGCCTCGATGCCGGTCTGTTTTCTGCACAGTTTCTGATAGAGCTTATACGCCTGTTCGCCGGTCGTAAAAATGCGCGTAATCGGACAGGAAGCGAGCAGCGCGCTGAAATCGTTCGCTTCAGGATCCCTGATGCTTGCGTCGTCGGCGCCGTCTATGCGGCAGCTCGCAAGCACATCCCACAGCGCAATGCCGTGGCGCAGCACGAGATCGCGCTTTGTTTCAGTCGAAAACGGGATAGGCTCCCGGAACACGGCTGATATGACTTCCCAGAACCGGTTCTGCGGATGCGCATAGTAAAACCCCGCCTTGCGAGACGCAGGAGACGGCATTGTGCCCAATATCAGCATACGGCTGTGTTCATCGTACACGGGCTCAAGCGTGTGCGTTACCAATTCAAACGGCATTACTTCTCTCTCCTTCGGGTACATTCATAAAACATAACAGAAGCAGCCTGCGCGGCGTTGAGGCTTTCGACGGCGGGAACGCCTGTTTCAGGCAGTGCAGCGCCGGGAATAACAACACGGTGGTCGCACAGACGGAGCAGTTCTTTTGACACACCGTCTTCTTCATTGCCGATGATGAGCACGCACGATTTGCCCGCGCACAGCTGCCCAAGGCGCGATACCGGTTCTTTGCCGCGCACATCAGCTGCGGCGCGTATCATGCGTCCTTCCATATCCTGCAGGAAAGCGGCGGGAGAACGCACGGAATACAAGTCGACATACTCCATGCCGCCCTGCGCAACACGGAACGCGCTCGTTGTTGCCAGAGACTGCCCGTCTTCAAGCGGGAGCACAATCGAACGGATGCCGAAAAAAGCCGCGCTGCGCACAATGGCGCCAAGATTGTTCGCGTTGCCGATGCGGTCAAGCAGCACAACCGGCCTGCACTCCTGCGCCAGCGCGAGCGCACGCTTCTGCGTCAATGGCTGCGGCGGCTCAAACGCAATCATCGCAACAACGCCCTGATGATGCACGCTGCCGCACAGGCTTTCGAGCTCTTCAGGCTCCGCGATATTGTACGGAGCGGAACGCGCGGCAAGTGCGCGGCAGAGCGCGCCGAACTGACGCGCGCGTTCTTTAGTAAAATACAGACGGCGCACGGCTTCGCTGCGGCGCGCCTCAAGCGCCTTTACGGCGGCATATCCGCACACGGCAAGCTCCCGTTTCTGCTTGTTTTTCATATGTGCCTCATGGCTTTCAGTATATCCCAGATACTGCTGCCTTACAAGCAGAGTTGTTTCTTTCTCAGGGCGGCGGCAGGTACGCGGGGACTCTGCACGCTGCATACGCGGCCTGGTTTCTTTGCACGTTCCCTGCGAAGTGTTTTCTGCGCTTGGCACGCAGACGTGCCGCTGTGCGCTAAACGCGGCAGCTTGCGAAACGGGTGTAAGACAGCGCATTTGCCGGCAGCCGACAGATTTCCCGTTTAAAAAATAAAAATTTGCCGATGGCTAATTTTTTATTTGCCGTGTATCAGGCATGAATTTTGCCGATGGCCAGCGGCGCACTTGCCGATTGCAAATTTTCAGTTTGCCGTCGGCAAAT
>DXHG01000164.1 GCA_019113455.1 Candidatus Treponema faecavium
ATATTTGAGTATTTTTGCCGGCACGCCCGCGCACACGGCGTTTGCCGGCACGTCTTTTGAAACAACGGCGCCCGCCGCAATAACGGCATTGTCGCCGATACGCACGCCGGGAAGAATAACGGCGCGCGCGCCGATCCACACATTTTTGCCGATCGTAATCGGCAGCGCCGTCATGTTCACCCGTTTTTCAGGCAGCAGGTCGTGATTCAGCGTTGCAAGTACCGCCTGATGGCCGATCATCGTCCCGTCTCCGATGCTGATGCCGCCGTGATCCTGAAAACAGCAGCACGAATTGATAAACACGTTCGCTCCCAGCGTAATGTTTTTGCCGAAATCGGTATAAAACGGCGGAAACAGGCAGAATCCGCTCGCGACCGATTTTCCGATGAGCCGTGAAAAAAGCTCTGCAAGTTCGTCGTTTGTATGAAACGCGCCGTTTATCTCCGCCGTAATGCGCCGCGCTTCTTCCGCCGCGCGGTGCATAAACTTGTGCATACCGCTTCCTGCCTCAAGATACGGGGCAGCCGTTACCGTTTGTGTAAACTCTTTTGCAGTCATAGCAGCCTCTCACATATATATGGTTTATTGCAGTCTGCGACAGGTTAGCAATAAATGCGCGTGATGAGCAAATATCTGTTTTCTATCGGTTGGCATAGGTTTCGGCAATACACATCGCCGCAGGCGCAGGCGGCAGGTGCAGACGGCACCTGCCCGGTTCTAATGCGGTTTGCGTCTTTCTTTAATCATCATTTAATGTTTCAGCACACAGAGTGTGGTATACTTGAGCCCGCGTAGGAATTATCTCATAGGTACTGACGGAGGTTTATATGAATCTTGAAAAGCTGCTCGCGTCCCGGCACACGATGGCGGCATTTATCGGCGCGGCGACCGGTATTCTCGCGCTCATTATTCTTGAAGAAGGGGACGATTTTATTCCCAGCATATTTTTTGCGGGCATCTGCATTGCCGCAGGCATCTTTGTGATCATGCAGCTGAATACATCGTTCGCCGCGCTGTCTGTCCCTGTGTTTTGTCTTGGGGTGTTCGCCTTTATGTATGGTGTAAGTCACGGCTTTTATGAAGATCTGGCGGAGCTGTTTATCGGGCTCTGCGCCGCAGCAGGATTTATCATCGCACTCGTATCTCTTTTTATGATTCTCAAGGCGCATCAAAACACGGACGAAAGCGAAAACAAACACAATACCTGACGCCGCGCGCCGCAGGCAGGGAGCTTATGCCGGAATGCGTATAAAAAAACCGCGTTCATACGAACGCGGTTTTTTGTGTGCATCGCCGGAACCTGTTATACCCTGAATCCGGCCGTTATGGTATGCAGCGCATCGATTGCCTGCTTGTTCGTGTTTGACTGCTGCGTAATCGTCTCGACGGCGGCATTGATGCCTTCTACCGAGCGGGAAATCTGCACCGACATATTCTGCACCTGCTGGGAAATCTGCGAAACGCGGTCCATTTCATGCAGAATCGTTTCTGAACCGCTGTTCATTTCTGCAGAACTGTCACGGACTTTGATTGTTACATCCTGAATACTTTGCAGCGCTTCAAGCACCTGCTTACTGCCTTCGTTCTGTTCCTGCATCGCAAGCACAATTTGGTCTGTCAGGTCGCTTACCTCATCGATTTGCGCAACAACCAGATCAAACGACTCGCCTGCCTGTTTGGACGCGTTCACGATATTCTCTATAGCGTCGACAATCTGCTGCATCTCCGTCGCAATCGTCTGCGACTGCGATGCTGAATCTTCGGCAAGTTTGCGTATTTCGTCGGCAACGACAGAAAAGCCCTTGCCCGCGTCGCCTGCATGTGCTGCTTCTATCGCGGCGTTCATTGCAAGCAGGTTTGTCTGCGCAGCGATGGAGTTAATCACTTCGTTCGCTTCAAGCAGATGGGAAGACAGTCCCGAAACGGAAGACACAAGGTCTTCAACGGTGCTGATATTGCTGCTGCCCTGCGAGGAAGATTGTTTGAGCAGATCAAAACTTCCCGACGTTTTATTCAGGTTTGCAGAGATTGAGTTGATGTTAGAAACCATCTGCTGAATCGCAGCTGATGATTCAGTCAGCGCCGCAGACTGATTTTCTATCTGTTCGCTTAAAACGCCGATATTTTTGACGATTTCCTGCACCGTTGCCGCCGTTTCCGTTACAGACGCGCTCTGTTCTTCCGTATGGAAGTTCAAATCGGTAATATTTGAACTGATGCTCGTAATATCGCTCTGTATCAGCGAGGTCTGGTTTTCAAGGTTCGCGGAAATATCCTTCATCGCAGACGACCGGTTCCCCAGGTTCTGCATAATTCCCTGCAGGTTTTCAACAAACCGGTTAAAGTAAGAACCAAGATCGGCGATTTCATCGTTGCCGCGCACCGCAAGCCGCACGGTCAGATCGCCGCTGCCTTCCGCAATGTCCTTAAGAGACGCGGCAGTACGCGATATAGGCCGCGAGATGCCTGAACCTATTACGAGTGCGCCTGCAATCAGCACAACGGCGACGGCGCACAGCAGCAGAATCGTATTCCGCGCAAGCGTTGAAGACGTTTTGTATAAGAAACTTTCGGGAACGCTCAAGTACAGCGAAAACGGCGTATTTTCGATTGCGTACTTAGCAAGCCGGCAGCGGACACCGTCCCTGTCGTACGCAAGCTGTCCGACAGTGTTTTCTGCAAGCTGCACAACTGCGTTCTTAAACCCGTCAGACGTTATATCGTCGGTCAGGAGATTTGTCATTGACGCCGCAGCATCAACATAGGAACCAGCGCTGCTGTCATACTGCAAATACGAAGCGACAGTGTTTGCCTCATCCATCAGCAGCAGAATACTTTCCGTACCAAAGGTGGCTTCAAAATCGGCGATAAGCGGGCCGTATATTTTCAGAAATTCAGCCTCTGTAAGCACGGCGCCCAGTATGCCTGCAACACTGCCGCCGTTCATGATTGAACCGGCGACAATGCACTGCTTTTCTCCCGTGCTTACTGACAGCACAAGATTGGAAGTATACAGCGTCTTTGTTCCCTGCGGATTACGGGCAATGAGTTCCTGATAATAGTCGCGGTCTGTAAGCAGCGTAAGCGGCGCTGACGGATCGGCATTGTCCGCAGTCATCTTGCCGCCGCGATAGGGATTGCCGGTCAAATTATCCGATATCCAATACGAACCGTCCCGATCGACAAGCAGAAAGCGTCTGATATAGTTGATGTCAGCGCTGTTCTGCGCCAGCATCGTTCCTGTCTGCTCCCAGTCAAACTCCTGCACAAACGGAATATTTGTGTTTGCAGTAACGACATTCTGAATGCCGACAAACATGGAAGACACACCTTCACCAACGCGGCCGCAGTATTCATTCATGAGTATTTCAGCTGTCGCAGTCAGATCGGTTTTCGTCAAAAAGTAAATAACGCCCATACCGATTATTGACGGTATCAGCGCAATCGCAGCAAACAATACGGCGATTTTTCTTTTCAGCTTCATAAGACATCCTTACAGAGTAAAATATTTTGAAATTATTTTTTACTTATATACGTTGATATCGGCTGTTTGCACTGCGCGTATAACAGCTTTGCCGCCGATACCGCATTTAATTATATAGATAAAACAGATATATGCCGGTGCTTAATAGTACAGAGCCGCCGCCGCGATTTACTGCGGATAATGAAGCCGGTCAGGCGTAATCGCCGTAAGGACAGTGCGCACATACCGAGCCGCCCAATATTTTGCCATAGAAAGATTCATGTCAAGATAATTGCCGCAGTCTTTCGCGCACGCGCCGGGCACTTCACCTTCATATGACACGATAAACCGGAACAGCTCCGTTGCAAGACCAACGATATCTTCTGACTCATAATCGCCCGCCAGCAGCAGATAAAAGCCGGTCCGGCAGCCCATCGGGCCGAAATAAATCGTTTTCGCGGCAAAATCGGGATGATTGCGCAGAAACGTCGCCCCTAAATGTTCTATCGTATGCACTTCCGCCGTATTCATGACCGGCTCGTCATTCGGCTTTGTCATGCGTATATCAAACGTAGTGATAACCGCGCCGCCTGCACGGTCTTTGCGCGACACATATAAGCCCGGCTGCAGCTTTATATGATCCACACAGAAACTCGCAATTTTATTCAGTTCCATACAACACCTCACATTTCCAGCTGCCGACCCCTTAAGCATGTATTATACAAC
The DNA here is from genome assembly GCA_019113455.1 of Candidatus Treponema faecavium. GTDB lineage: Bacteria > Spirochaetota > Spirochaetia > Treponematales > Treponemataceae > Treponema_G > Treponema_G faecavium. The sequence continues at coordinate 4,190 of DXHG01000164.1, forward strand.
ACTTTGCTTTTTTATAGAAGTACATCCCTGTTATGATTCGGCAGAAAAACACTCGATAGCCTCAATATTCGGCTTGCCCGCCGGCACAAACGGAAACACATTCTCACCGCGTCCAATAAAACAGCGGATAAACCGCGGCCCGCTGCCTGCAGCAGGAAAAGCGAGCCGATACCACTCGCCCGAAGTTCCCCCATTCCCGTCTCCGCAAATATCAGCGCCGTCAATACCGTAGCTGCGCGCAACCGCGAGCAGGTCAGGCGATTTCTCAAATATGCTTGCGGAATACCGGCCCCGGAACAAAATCTCCTGCTGCTGGCGCACCATTCCGAGAACACCGTTATCAAACAGCAGCACGGTAACGTCAAGCCCCAGTTCGGCAAGCGTTGCAAGCTCCTGAATATTCATCTGTAACGAACCGTCTCCCGTTATGCACACGACCCGCTTGCCCTGATTTGCCCATGCGGCGCCGAGCGCTGCGGGCAGGCCGAATCCCATCGTACCCAGAGAACCGGAAGTAAGCAGCGAACGCGGCCGTGCAATAGGATAATACTGCGCCGTCCACATCTGGTGCTGGCCGACATCAGTCGCAATAATGAGGTTCGCCGGATCAAAACCGGCCTTTTCAGCGTATTCAGGAAGGCGCCTGAGCAATACGCGGGGATCGGGCAGCTCAGTACCGGCAGCAGCCATATGCGGCTGCTTTTCTTCGCGCAGTTTTTGCTGCAAACCGGCAAGCCAGTCGCACCTGAGCGACTCCGCCGCCATAACGCCGCGGTCTACGCCAGACGGTGCCACCGCAATCGCAGAACGCAGCGCCTCCTGCCTCTCATGCAGCACGCAGCGCAGCCTGCCCAACGTATCGGCGCAGTCGCCGATAATTGAAACTGCGGCATCAAGTATTTTATTTATTTCGGCGGCATCAATATCGATATGAATAATCCGCGCATTCGGGCAGAACTGTTCCGCGATACCAGCGGCGCGGTCGTCAAAGCGGACGCCGGCAGCAATAACCGTATCCGCGTCATACATCGCGCGGTTAGCCGCCATGGAGCCGTGCATACCAACCATGCCCATAAAAAGCGGAGAATCCGACGGCACAACACCGATTCCCATTAAACTGCATACGACCGGCATCGGATATATCGCCAGCAGCTCCGCAAGAGCTGCGGCGGTTTCCGGCGCATTGCAGCCGCCGCCAAGATACAGCACCGGACGATTTGCAGCCAAAAGCATTTCGCTTATCTCAGCAAGCGCGGCAGAAAGCGTATCGCGTTCGGTGCTGAATCGTTCAGCGCCCGCCGTCTTTACACCCGGCTGCGGCCATGAATTAAACCGGCACCATGCCGCCTGTACATCGCGCGGCACATCGATGAGCACCGGCCCCTGCCGCCCCGACGACGCAATGCGGAATGCCTCAGGAATAACAGACAGCAGTTCTTCAGGCTTTTTTACCATAACGCTGTGCTTGGTAATGGGAAAAGAAAGACCGAACGTATCAGCCTCCTGAAACGCATCGGTTCCGATTAAATGCGTGTTCACCTGCCCCGTAATCGCGACAAGCGGAACGGAATCGCAGCGCGCATCGGCAATTGCCGTAAGCAGATTCATCGCGCCCGGACCGCTTGTCGCCAGACACACCGCGGGTCTGCCGGTTGAACGGGCTATACCCTGCGCAAAAAAACCGCCCGCCTGCTCATGCCGCACAAGAATATGACGTATACTGCTGCGCGAAAGCTCGTCATACAGCGGCAGAATAGAACCACCGGGAATACCGGCAACAACGTCTATTCCCTGCAGTTCAAGCATCTTTATAATTATTTGAGCGCCAGAAGCTTCTATCATACTAAATGCACCGTTTCCCTGGTAACCTGCGGCTCTCGCTGCAGGCACGCGCGCTATTCCGTGACAGCTGCGTCTTCCGCACGGTTGTCAGCAAGCGCTTTTCCGGCAAGATTTTCTTCCGCCTTGACAATATCGTTAAACTCGGATTCCTCTATCACTTCTTTTTCAAGCAGCCGGTTCGCGATATAATCCATCACCGTCCGCTTTGACGTGAGCAGCTCGACAACGTGATTAAACCGCTCTTCCATAATGCGCGCAAGTTCATCGTCTATATACTGCTGCGTCGCTTCTGAATACTCGCGTATGAGCTGCGGCTCCGCCGCGCCGTACCCGCCGCCGCGCTGCGAGAGCACCACGTTCTTAAACCGCCCGCTCATGCCGTAATCGGTCATCATGCGCCGCGCAATGTCGGTCGCGCGCTGCAAATCGTTGCCTGCTCCCGTGGACACCTGGTTAAACGCAATCAGTTCCGCAGCGCGGCCTCCGAGCAGCACGTCTATTTCGCCGTACAGCTCGCGCTCCGTGCGCAGATACCGGTCTTCTTCAGGCATCTGCAGCGTATAGCCAAGCGCCGCAACGCCGCGCGGTATAATGGATATCTTATGCACTTTATCAGCGCCTTCCGTAAAAGCCGCCGTCAGCGCGTGCCCCGTCTCGTGGAACGCAACAATACGCCGCTCATCTTCTTTTATTACGCGGCTTTTCTTCTGCAGACCGGCGACAGCCTTTTCGACAGCTTCGTCAAGGTCTTCCATGATAACCGCCTTGCGCCCGGCACGCACCGCAAGCAGCGCCGCCTCGTTTATTACGTTGGCAAGATCTGCTCCCGCAAAACCGGACGTCGTACGCGCAATGGCGGCAAGATCAACATCATTGCTGAACTTCACGTTTTTGGCATGTATCTTTAAGATGGCCTCACGACCTTTCACGTCGGGCCGGTCAACGACAACCTGCCGGTCAAACCGCCCGGGACGCAAAAGCGCGGGGTCAAGCACGTCGGGCCGGTTTGTCGCCGCAATGAGGATAAGCCCTTTTGAATTGTCAAAACCGTCCATCTCGACAAGCAGCTGGTTCAGCGTCTGCT
>DXHG01000165.1 GCA_019113455.1 Candidatus Treponema faecavium
CGGTAACGGCGGTGAGCCCGTACACGCCGATCGCCGAAAGCGTCTTAATATCCGCCTGAACACCGGCACCGCAGCAGGAATCGCTTCCGGCAATGCTTAAGACAGCATACATATAAAGTCCTTGAAGTCTCCGGCGGTGCGGACACGGTAGTCCGCGAGCGCGGAAAGTACAGGCCAGCTTGCACGGCTTGTTTCATCGAACACGGCGGCAACCTTAAAGCCGGCGCTGCGCGCAGTCCGCGCCGCGTGCAGCGCGTCTTCAAACACCCACGTGCAGCCCGGCGCCGTGCCGAGCATGCCGGCGGCGGCAATGTACATATCAGGCCGGTCCTTGCCGCAGCCTGTCTCGCCTGCCGTTATAATTCCCCGGAACAGACCCAGCACGCCAAGCCGCCTGAACGCAGCTTCCACGATGCAGCGGTCGGACGCGGTCGCCGCCGCAAACGGTACGTCATGTTCGGCGAGAGAAGCAAGCAGTTCAGCCGCGCCCGCCTTAAACGGAATCGCCTGCGCGTACGCCTGCATGATAAGATCGTTTATGCCTGCCGTAATCGTGCGTATTTCATGCGGCACATGGTATGCCGTCTGTATATAGCGCGCGCTTTCTTCCAGTGTGAGCGCAAAGAGCTTTTCCGACAATCCTGCTTCGGCCCGTATTCCAAGCTGCGCCAGATACTGAACGCCCGCCTTGTTCCATACCGGCATGGAATCAAGCAGCGTGCCGTCAACGTCAAAAATAACGCCGTCACACATGCGCGCACACTTCGGCGGCGAGTCTGCGCAGTTCCCGCGCGGCAGCGGCGATATCAGGCGCGCCGAAAAGGGCGCTCACCACGGCAACGCCGCTTACGCCGCTGCCTGAAAGACTCCGTATCGTATTGCGGTTTATGCCGCCGATTGCGACAACCGGAATCCGCACCGCGCGGCAGATGCTGCGCAGCACAGCAAGCGGCACTTCTGCAGCGTCGGGCTTTGTAGGCGTTGCAAACACCGCGCCTGCTCCCAGATAATCGGCTCCGTCCAGCTGCGCCTGCAGCGCCTGCTCCACCGTCTGCACCGACACGCCGAGCAGCATGTCAGGTCCGATGATGCGCCGCACCTCGCGCGCGGGCATATCGCTCTGCCCCACATGCACGCCGTCAGCCTTGCAGTTAACCGCTGCCTGCACACAGTCGTTCACGATGAGCGGCACGCCGTTTCTGCGGCAGAGCGGCAGTATATCGGCAATCTCTGCGGCAAACTCCCCGTACGGACAGTTCTTTTCTCTGAGCTGCAGGCACGTGATGCCGCCGGCAATTGCACGCTCCACCTGTTCGTAAAGCGAAAGGTGTTGAGTCCAGCTGCGGTCGCTTACCGCGTACAGCAGCGCCGCATCACAAAAGCGCATACCGCGCCCCGCCGGAAAGCGCTTGTTCACCAAGCGCGTATATAGTGTCGATAATTGCCGTTCGGTATGAGGCGTTGCCCGCCTGCGCGCCGAGGCGCTCAAATGCGAGCTCACCGCACAGGCCCATCATGCACACCGCCGTCAATACGGCTTCAAGCTGATTATCGGGATTGGCAGCAATAAACGCCGCCGTCAGCGCAGAAAGCTGGCAGCCCGTGCCCGTGATGCGGCTCATTTCCGCCCTGCCGTTTGTAACGGCGTAACATACTGCGCCGTCAGATACAATATCTATTCTTCCGGTTACGGCTGCGATGCAGTGATGGCACCGCGCAAACTCCGCGATAAACGCGGCTGCCTCATGCAGATTGTCCTCGGTTACTGCGTCGGAAAGAGCAGCATCCACGCCCTGCGTGCCGCCCGCGTTCACACCCGCCGCCGTCGAGGCGAGCGTTTTTATTTCAGAAATATTGCCGCGGATAACGGAAAACGGAATCTGCGCCATCAGGTCAAGCGCCGTCTTTGTCCGCAGCGCAGACGCACCCGCGCCGACGGGATCAAGGACAATCGGATGACGCAGCTCGGCGGCTTTTTTGCCCGCCGCGTACATTGCGGGAATCGTCGCCGCATTCAGCGTGCCGATGTTTATCACAAGCCCGCTGCATACCGCCGTGATTTCCGCCGCTTCTTCAACCGCATCAGCCATAATGGGGCTTCCGCCTGCCGCCAGCAGCACATTGGCGACGTCATTAACGGTAACGTAATTAGTGATACAGTGTATCAGCGGATGTTTTTGGCGCACATTGCGCAGACATTCCTCCAGCATGAAAACTCCTTTGCCCGGGAATGCCGCATATCACAGATATGTTTCTTATACAGGTATATTTATAGAAAGAAAATACAGCATCCCTACGGCGGCATTATCCACATCAGGTTATATGGGTATCGGCTCACAGCCTGCTCTCAGCCCGTTACACGAGCTCCCCGTGATTATAGTACGGCGGATAGTATACCGCGGATACAGGCGGCATGTCTACTGAGTCTGTCTGCACAGGACTTGTCTCTTTGCGGAGCTCCCTGCGGGAGATGCTGCGTTTGCACGCGCGGCTTAACAGCTTACGGAATACACCGCGGCATGGCTGCCGTTATCATCGTCATCTCTGCAAGTCTCGATGTCCAGTGCGGAATTTGCGTCGGCAAATTCCGCGCTATTCACGCGCATACATGCCAAGCCATACCAAAAGCGCGCGGCGGGCAGATTCAAACGCGAACGGCAGGTCAGCAAGCGTATCCGCTGTTACTTCCCGCATCACGAATCCCTGCACTTCTTCCTGCTGCGCTGTGAGAGAGCGCAGCAGCGCTGCTTCGCTTGCGGCTTCGGGCAGCTCCGCTGCAAAAAAGCAGTCGCACGTCTTGTACACGACATTCTTATAGCGGTACGTATTGGGAAAACTGCACACATACCGCACGCACTCAGGCGTTGCGCCCGTCTCTTCCCGGCATTCCCGTATTGCGGATTCTTCAAGACTTTCGCCGGGATCGGTAAAGCCGCCCGGCAGCGCGAGAAAACCGCGGCGCGGTTCTTTTGCGCGCCGTTCAAACAGCACGCGCCCCGTGTCGCGCGCCGCAATGATAATGCCTACCGCAGACGCGACATTGTTAAAAAGGTCAAAACCGCAGTCGGCACATACCCAGTGGCGGTCATGCTCGTAGCTGATCCGTCTGCTTGCGCACAGCGGACACAGAGAAAAAGGAATTCCTGTCATATACCCTCCGCCCGCACCACCGGAATCTCGCGGCGCAGTCTGGAATATATTTCCCGTATCGAGTATAACAGAAATGTACAGCACACCGCCATACGGCAAAGAGGGAATTTACATGGACACACCGTATCTGCTTTATATCGATGCCGCCGTGCGGCCGCAGTCGCGCACAAGACAGCTGTGCAGCCGCTATCTCAGCGTATTCGCACAGCTGCATCCGAATGTGCAGATCCGGCGCAGAACGCTTGCGGACATGCAGCTTTCGCCCAAGACGGCAGCGGCGCTCGAACGCATCGATGCGCTGCTCGCGCAGGGGCGCACAGAAAGCGAGTGTTTCGCGTATGCACGTGAGTTCGCACAGGCAGACCGCATACTCATCGGCGCGCCGTACTGGGATTTTTCGTTTCCGGCGCTGCTCAAGCTGTATATTGAAAATATCTGCATGAGCGGCATTACCTTTACCTATGAAAACGACCGGCCGAAAGGGCTCTGCCGCGCGCAGCGGCTCGTCTATATTACAACCGCCGGCGGAAGCACGGCGGGGTTTGATCTGGGAAGCGAGTATGTGTGCAAACTGTGCAGCGGACTCCTCGGCATCAGCCGCTGCCGCACACTTGCCATCGATATGCTGGACATTATCGGAACGGATACAGCCGCACTCATGGAAAACGGGTTTCTTGCCGCCGAACGCCTGGCGCACGAAGAACAGTAACCGAGAGGCAATAAAAAGGCTGCCGTCAGCCATGACGGCAGCCTTTTTGCACCGGTTTTAAACCGCAGGATACGGCGTTAAAGCGCGGTACTGTTTAGAAATTGATGAGGCTCTTGTCGTAATCAGCAGGGGCTTCAAACCCAAGCAGATTGATGACCGTCGCCGCAAGCGAGCTGATGCCAAGCCCTTCGTTCAGTTCCTTCTTATATTCTCCCTGATACTGCGGGTCGTAAATGATGCCGGGCACCGGATTGAGCGAGTGGGACGTCTTGGCTTTCGGCGTGCCGTCGCTCTTGCGCGAAACCTCGCCGGTCTTCTTGTTATGCTCATACATGTCGTCGCTGTTGCCGTGATCCGCGGTAATGACCATAATGCCGCCGGCCTCGTCTATCGCTTTCTTGAGGCGGCCAAGCTGCAGATCCATCGCTTCCATTGAACACACAACCGCGTTGAATACGCCGGTATGGCCGACCATGTCTCCGTTAGGATAGTTGAGGCGGATATGATCGTACTTTCCGCTCGCGATTGCTTCCACCACGCGGTCGGTAATTTCTGCGCACTTCATCCACGGGCGCTGCTCAAACGGCACGACGTCGCTTTTGATTTCCTCGTAATCTTCAAGCTTCTCGTCAAACTTGCCGAGCTTGTTTCCGTTAAAGAAGTATGTAACATGGCCATACTTCTGCGTCTCGCTGATGGCGAGCGTGCGCACGCCCGACGCGCACAGATATTCTCCCATTGTGCGGTCAATCGCCGGCGGGCTTACAAGATACTGCCTGGGAATATGCAGGTCTCCGTCATATTCCATCATACCCGCGTATTCCACGTGCGGAACGCGCCTGCGGTCAAAATGCTCAAACGCCGCGTCCGCGGGCGTTTCAAACGCAGCCGTGATTTCAAGCGAACGGTCGCCGCGGAAATTGAAATAGATAACGCTGTCCCCGTCTTCTATCGTGCCGACGGGCTTGCCGCTGTCATCAACAATCACAAATTCCTTTAAGTCCTGATCGATAATGCCGGGAATCTCTTTGCGGTACGTCTCAATCGCTTCCTGCGCGCTCGCAAACGCGCGGCCTTCTCCAAGCACGTGCGCTTTCCAGCCGCGCTCCACCATAGACCAGTCGGCGTTGTAGCGGTCCATCGTGATATACATGCGTCCGCCGCCTGACGCGATGCGGTAATCAACGCCGCCTGCGTTGCATTCGCGTAAGAACGCCTCAAACGGCACAACGTAATCGAGCGCGCTTGTCTCGCCGACGTCGCGGCCGTCAAGCAGGATATGCACGCGCACTTTTTTTACGCCGTCTTTCTGTGCCTGCCTGATCATCGCTTTTAAGTGGTCGATATGGGAATGTACGTTTCCGTCGGAAAACAGGCCGATAAAATGCAGCGTGTGTCCGGCTGCAGCAT
>DXHG01000166.1 GCA_019113455.1 Candidatus Treponema faecavium
GCGATATGTTTCTACCATATAGCGTATGGAACTGCCCTGCGCATCGTGCAGCGTCTTTTCTACAACAAACACGAGGCTTTTGTCGCTTTTATCGGTAAAGATGCGGTCGATTGCGTACGCGGATACCCCGCGCCGCTTTATCTGCGGGTTTCCGACAACGGTGCGCTCTACGACAGTTCCTGCACCGTCTTTCTTTTCAAGCACAATAAAAAACGATGACTCAACCGAGGCGCCGCTGCCTTCAATGTGCGGCACGAGCTTTACCGAATACGTCAGCGGGCTTTCGCCTTCCGGTATACTCCTGAAATCCTTAAACGAAATCTCTGCATCCGCCGAAGCGGCGTCTTCGCCCCGCACGTACAGCATCTGTTCGGCGGACACCGGTTCGCAGTTATATGGCGCCAAAAACGCCTTGCCGCGTTCATACAGCTCGTTGTATACGGCGCCGCCGTTTACTCCAGCAGTCTTTTGCGACGGCTCTGTCGTAAATACGCCGCCGGGAACATACGCATTTTTTTCTACATCTACCGCGTAGATTTCTCCGTATCCCTGAAAATACTTGTCGGTTACGCCGTATTCTGCAAACACATAGACTGTTCCGTCAGCTGAAAAACCAATATCTTTGAATGCGGCTACATCGCCGGCAAACGCCATAACCGTGCTCAGGCAGCACAGTATTCCACAAACGCCAAGACGCTTCATACTAATCGGAACCTCCCCTCACCGCGGCAATACGCATAACGAGACAGCACAGCCGCAGCAATTACCGAATTCTTGTCTACTACAATTTCGGGAACATCACACACTGACTTTACATAATTTTTTATTCACGGTATGCTCATACCTGTTATGACGCTGCATATACGTAATACGCTGCTCAAAGGCCTCTTTGCCGTGTCATGCGTATCTATTATCGCGCTTATCGTATCAGGCATCGTTTCCGTTCAGACGGGTCATTTCTTTTTTCCGCCAAACATAAACCGCCCGCTTCCGCTGTCAAACACGCAGCCGCTGCTCCGCGCGGAGCTCATACCGACATTTGCCGCAATTGCCGTACTTGTGCTGTATGTGCCGGTTACGGCGCTTAAACTGTTTTTTACATTTGAAAAGACAAAGTCAATGGAAGTATATTTTCTGATGATATTTCTTGTCTCATGCCTTGCCGAAGGCTGCCGCTTTCTGTTTCCGTTCGGCAATTTATGGTTTCATTATTCCGCGCTGTTTTCGTTTCTTACGCGGCTGCTTTTCTGCGCGCGGCTCATCGCGCCGTTCTGTTTTTTTCTTGCGGCATTTCTCACCGCGACAAATCAGCCGCAGAATGCGGACCGCGCATCCATTATTCTCTTTACCCTCAGCCTCGGTTTTGCTGCGATCATACCGATAAATACCTTTCATGTGCTTTCAACGAGCATGATCGCCTACGGCTACAGCACGGTCTTTGCTGCAATCAGTATCTGCGTGAGCCTGCTTACGTTTATCTCGTTTAATCTTATCGCGGCGCAGCGCAGCACGGCAACGCCGGAATATCTGCGCGTACCGTTCGGCTATCTGCCGCTTATCACGGGGTATCACTTTCTGCTGTTTTCGGATAATTATCTGCTGACCATATCAGGTACGGCGCTGCTTGGCGCAGGAACTGTCATATACATACGCTATCTGCATAGATACTACATGATGCAGTAGCAGCCGGCAGACCAGAGCGCCCTCACAGCGAAAGCAGCACTGAAACGCCTGAAAGTATGCAGGGAATAAAAAAGTTATCGAAATCTTTGAGCGGGAGCAGCTCGATAATCATTCCGCATATTCCTATAATGAGCGCATTGAACGCGCGGCCGGTAACGGCAAACGTCGAAATAAAAATAGCTGCAAAGCACGTAAGGCTTCCGGCAGCTGTTTTTCCGGCAGTGCCCGGTATTTTGATGCGACCGCATAACTTGCCGGCAAAGCTTGCAAGCCCGTCTCCAAACGCAAGCGCCAAGATACCGACTGCCGCCGCCTGAGGCGGAAAGAGCAGCGCCGCGGTGAGCACGCCGAACGCAAGCGTCAGCGGGCCGAGCACAAAATGATTTTCGTCGCGTTTGCGCGCCGCCGCCGCCGTTACGGCCGATATAACCGGCACCAGAATGCCCCGCTGCCGCAGCACCTCAGAAACGATATACACCGCAATCACAGCACACAGGATGCAGATAACCGGCCAGTACGCAATATCAAGAAGCAGCGGAACAAACGCCGTGCATACGTGAATTGTTTTGCGGAACAATTCTTTTGCCAGGAGATTAACCTGCTGCTTTCTGGTTATGCCGGCAGCGCTGCATTCCCACTTACGCATATGGAACACCTTATTCAGGCATATTCTCGTCTGCAAGCGTCATAGGAATATCGGTATATATTTCGGGGTCAAACTGCGGCATAAGCTGCGACATATATTTGCTGTTTTCAGCCGCAAGATTGCTGCCGTCCATGCGCACAAACGTATCCATATTGCGGGTAAGCGCATCGTATGCCCGTACTGACTCCGACAGATTAACCTGCGCTTCCGCAATATAGGAGCTCTGTCCTGTCTGCCGCGCCAGCCGATACAGCACGACGCCGCTGTTATTCGCCGCTTTGCAGTACATGTCGACAATCGCGTACTGATCTTCACGAACCTGCGGGAACAAAATGTCGTGGCGCGCGCGCTCCCTGTCCAGCAGAGAAAGAAGCCTGCGGTAATATCCAAGCGCAGTAAAGTTATCGCCTTTTTCTGCAAGCGTATTGCCCATCGCAAGCAGTACGTTCGCATCCTGCGGCTGCTCTTCGGAGGCAGCAATAAACGAAGAAAGCGCCTGATCATAGTTTCCGCCCGTATACGCGATATAGCCGATGCGGTATCTGAGCGGCGGCGTATCATAACTGCTCTGCACCGCAAGCGTGTAGTTTCTCAGAGCCTGCGCCATATCTCCTGACTCAAAATAATAAATGTCGCCCATATCGGCATAAAGCATACCGATGTCTTTTGACGGCTGCAAACCATCAGTGCGGGCGGCGTGTTCATACAGATCTATGCCCTGCGTATACAGTTCCTGCGCGCGTATGTATTCCTTGTCAAACGCATACAGCTCGCCAAGATACCGGTACGTATTGATATACCGCAGCATACGCGGCGCGCGCATCTCCTCCTGCGCCTGGAACACCTGCAGCGCTGTCTCAAGCGCGGAGCGCGCGGCGGTGCGGTTATCCGTATACATAAAATACCGCGCAAGATTGTATATGGACTCAGGAACATCAGGCGCAGCCTCTACCGCGCGCTCAAGCAGCGAACGCACGTCTTCTATGGAAGATCTCAGATATTCTTCGGCAAGCGACAAGGTGCCGTACAGCTTGTCGAGCAGATACCCGCTGAGCTCAATCAGATCTTCTCCGCCAAGCGCCTTCTTTTTCGGATAAAAATAGTTTTTCAGTGCAAGCACGTTGCTTAAATCATCTATGCGGATAAAGTAGCGCAGCATACGCGACAGGTACAGATCCGTATTTCCGTACAGCTGCATAAGCGAAGCATACGTGGAGCGCGCGTCTTCAAACTTTGACGGGTCCTGTTCGGTTGCCCATTCAAGATACACATCGCCAAGCATGAGCAGACCGTCTTTATCGTTGATATGATAATCAAGCACATCCCGCTTAAGGATATTCACCGCTTCCTCGTAATTGGCAAGCTCGTTCGCTTCCATGCCCGCGTATTCAAGCCCCGCTTTCAAATCATGGTCAAAATACGCAAGCAGCCGCTCATACGTCGTGCGGGCGCGGTCATACTGGCGCCGCTCGCGGTATCCGCGCGCATACTCAAAGAACCACCGCTTTTTAGGCTTAAAGCTGACCGCTTCGCTGAAACGCAGCTCAGCCTGCGGATACAGTTCTTCTTCAAGCAGCGCGTATCCCTCTTTGTACAGCAGTTCTGCGCGCAGCGGAATATACACAACGTTTTTCGCAAACAGGAACAATAAGAAAAACACAAAACACGCGCATACGCCAAGCAGCGCAAACGGTATAATCTTATTCTTCAGTTTATATTCAAACGAGTTTTTATATTCCGCATACTGCGCCGCGGTGCGCCGCTCAAAATCACGGGGAATATCGATTGTGATGCCGAGCATTTTTTCCAGATGCCCGGCAAGCTGGCGCGCGCTTACCCGTTTAACGACTTTCTGCAGTACCTCATACACGGCCGCGTCTTTAAACTCATTCTTGACGACCATGTCTTCAAGCGCGATGCGCAGGTTAAGCGGATACGTCGCAAGGTTTTTCTTAAACTTCTCATACTCGCTGTCCGTCAGCTCAAAGCGCTGGCGGTTCGCGCGCTCAGATGCAAGCGGCACGTCCTTTCCTGACGATGCGCTGACATCCGAAAATCCCGGAATATCAAAACCGCCGTCGTCAAGCTGCTCGTCTTCACTGCCTATATCAAGAGACGCAAGCGCATCATCCGCGTCAAATTCTTCTACATTGGATACGTTATCCGCTTCTTTATGCACGCCCTCGGGCACAAGCTCATCAGGTATTTCATACACGTCGGCACTTTCAAAATCGAGCGGCCCTGCGTCCTGGCTGCCAGGGCTCCCCGCGCCGTCAGCCGGAACAAGGCTCGCTTCCGCCTCGTCAAGCGGCTGTATATCCGCGGCGGCGTCCCCGTCAAATTCAGGCATAGACATATCCATCTCGGATTCGCCGCCGCTCGTTTCCGCACCGTCAAAAGCATCGTCTGCGAGCTCCGG
>DXHG01000018.1 GCA_019113455.1 Candidatus Treponema faecavium
CCATTATGCAGGGGTTTGCTGCAAAGGCAGTTGACCTGACGCACGCGCTGCTTAAAACGCTTTCTCCGCTTGACATTATCGACAGCTGTATTGTTGCGGCGCTTGACGAAGTGGGACGCGATTACGAGACAGGCAGAAAGTTTCTGCCGCAGCTGCTGTTGAGCGCCGATACGGTTTCTCAGGTGTTTGAAGTGCTTAAAGCTGCGCTTGCCGCGTGCGGTTCAGCGCAGCAGACAAAGGGAACGATTCTGCTTGCGACTGTTTACGGTGATATTCACGATATCGGAAAAAATATCGTGCGCGCGCTGCTTGAAAACTATGGGTACGCGGTTATCGATCTGGGCAAGAACGTGCCGATTGAGCAGGTCGCGCAGCAGGCGCTCGCGCATGATATACGGCTCGTGGGCTTAAGCGCGCTGATGACGACGACTGTCTCTAATATGGAAAAGACAATACAGGAGCTGCGCCGCCGATATGCGCAGGCGGGAAAATCATGTGTCATTATGGCAGGCGGCGCGGTGCTTACGGAGGCGTACGCAAAACAAATCGGTGCGGATTATTACGTAAAAGATGCCATGGCGTCTGTCGCGGTTGCGCGGCGCGTGTTTGAAGAATAGGAAAAAAAACGCGATGAAAAAGCAGACAGCGTATAAAGCGCTTTCGGAATACAGCCCGCTGTATCCGTATGTGGTCATCCCGTTCCGAAAAACAACGATAGGCCCGCTGCTGCGGTATCTTGCCACGGTGATTAAGGATTTCTTTTTTCTGCAGTTCTCAGTAAAGTTCAAGGCGCGGAATATTGAAGTCATCCACGTAGATAACGAGCTTGATCAAAAAGTGCCGTTTGTGCCGGAAAAAGTAGACATATATCTTGATTTTGTAAACTTCTGGATACGCCCGCTTTCGTTTATTTTGCAGCGCTTTGACCGCAAACGCAGGCTTTCGTACTGTGCGGTGTACCTTGATGCGATACGCACGTGCTATCGGGAAGCGGCGCGCATGTACCGTTTCCGCATGTCTACGACGTATCGGCCGCCGGCAGCGCTGTTCGGCAAGTTCCGCATGATACATATCCTTGACCCGCACCTGCTGTGCGTGCCAAGCCTGCATGTGGCGGTTGTCGTGCTCACGTATACGTTTTTCAGTGAGGTGTTTAAGCGCGAACATATGCCGGAAGAACAGGCTGCGCGCCTTTCCGAGGAGCTGTACCGCGGCGCGATTGAGATTGCAGAAACAGTGCTGTACGTTAAGCAGCACAGCGTAAACTGCATAGCGGCGGCGTTATATATGATGATAAATATTACGCATGGACATTATACGATTGAGGCCGCGGTTGCCTTTATACAGGATTTATTCCGCGATTCGCCGTACATACCTGCGCAGGATGCAGCGCTTATACGAACGCATATACTTGATCTGTTTGAGCAGCTTATGCTTGAAGGCTGCAATGAATCAGACTGGGTAGAGCCGCTGAAGCACTGGATCGTGCGGTACGGTATGACTCACTGAGCGGCGCTTTGCTGCGCGTCGGTGAGTCGGCTCAGTTCGTCTGTGAGCTCTGCGGCAATCAGCGTCTCTGCGGCGCGCAGTGCGCGCTGCGCAGCTTCGCTTTCGCTCATGTGCGCTTCTCTGCCGTTTCTGCTGAATGAAAACTCGGCAGTTCCTGTTGCCGTGTCGGTAAGAATTACATCGAGCGTAAAGCGCACGTATGCGTACTGCGGGTCAATGTCTGCCGGCTCTACGGAAAAATTCGCTTCAAGCAGCAGCGGCGCGTCGTCTGCCTCGCCGGTCGTTTTAAGTCCGATCCGGGCAAGAGCCTGCGACAGCGCGGCGGCAATACGTCCGTTCGTATCTCCTGACACAGACAGCGCAACGCTCAGCGCGTCCTGCATACGGTCTGCTAATACCCGTACTGCGTCGGCGCTTTTGTACGGCAGATCGACAACGCGGGCAAGATTGCTGTTTATGCCTGCAAGCAGTATCAGGTCTGATTTATTTTCCTCCGCGAGTGCCTGCGCCTGCCTGAGCGCTGTCAGCGACTCAAACGACGGTCCTCTGCGGTCTGCCTGATTGATAAGGGCAGCGATAACGGCGGTATTGGCATCGATACGCGATTTGTATACATTGCCGCTTTCGCTGCGGTTAATCTGCGCAAGCGCGTATACCGTGCCGTCCGGCGCTGTCCATGCTTCCCTGATGCGCGCGCCGGCAATGCCTTCTATGCTTGAAGATGTCTGCACAACGCTCTGGTAGTTTTGTGCAATGCCGTCTGCGGCGTCTGCGCTGCTGTACTGCTGCGACGCGGACGAGGCGGCTTCTACCGTCTGTACGATGCTTTTGGCAAGCGCAGCTGCCGCCTGCGATTCCGCTTCTGCGCGGTTTGCACCTTCTCCAACGCCGTTCAGGTATTCTGTACCGGAATATACGGCGTCCGGATCGGTTACCCACTGCGGAGCGGCTGCTTCGCGGGGGGCCGATGCACAGCCGTACAGCAGCAGCGCGCAGCCTGCGGCAAACAGATATGTCTTATTCAGCGTAAACATTGCGTCTCCAATATGTTAAGCTCTCCGGTTCTGACAACGCAGTCGGCAAAGGACTGGCGCTCTATAACGGAACCGTCTGAGTCTTTATATGTGATTTCCACAGTATACGCGCCAGGCTCAAGTGTCAAGCCTCCGACGGAGGCCTTTGCCGGAAAATACCGCGAGATGCGCAGATCCGCCCGTTCAGTCGCCTCCGTTGTAAGGGACGTTATAAGCATTACAATGCTGCCGAGCGAGCTGTCTTCGCTGCCTGCGACTGCGCTGAGCGCGGCTCCCGCTGCGCTTTTTGCAAGCGAGCGTGCAATAGATTTAAAATAGAGCGCGCCCTGTTTAAGCCGGAATGTGTCTCCGGCAATGAGCGAAATATCTTCCAGGAGCTCAAGCTCCGCCGTATGGACTTCTCCCGTTTCCTGCGATACGGCTGCCGCTTCGATGCGGTGCACCGCTGACGGCAGGTACTCGAGTTCCGGCAGCGCGATCTTGAAATAAAAGGAACCGTCAGGTGCAAGGAGCCTGAGCGTCTGCTCCCGCTTTATCGGGGTGCGGCCGCTGAACGCGAATATGTTAAGCCGTGCCTGGCCGGGCTCAACAGCAAGCTCGCTGTTGAGCGAAGCGGGCTGGTCAAACGGATACAGACTGCCCTGCATCTGAAATGCGGAATCGATAAGTCTGCGGTCAACCCGCGCCGATTCAGTGTCGCCGCGGCTGCGGTACAGGAGCATACTGATATACCGCGCAAGCGCGGAATTATGGAATTCTATCGATACGTCCTGGTTATAGCCGCCGGAATCTATTTCCTGCTGCGCCTGCGCTATCTCTGCCTGATACTGCGCCGAAAGCGCCCGCAGTTTATTGTCAAAACGGCGTATTTCGACAAATGCGTCTTCAATCATGCCAAGGTGAATATAATTGAGCGCCATGAACACGTTTGTGTAAATATCCTCGTAGGGATCTCCGGCATAATCGATGATAGTATCGTTTATGAGTGCGGAACCGACTGCCTGCGAAACGCTTTTTGCGTAATTCTCATAAATTGCCCGTTCCGCGCCTGCCAGCGCGTCGTTTGACGCCTTGTATTCCTGCGCGTAATGCAGCAGCATACCTTCGTCAAGCAGGCGCAGCGTTTCTTCTCCGCTGCCGTAAATATCGGCGCTGTCAAGCATGAACTGCTCATGTGCACCGGTAAAGTCCCCTTCCGCTGCATACCGGTCTATGCTGACGTACCGTTCGTCCCAGCGCACCGATGCGCATGACTGCAAGGCAGCAAGGACACAGAGAGTAACTGCCGCATATGCTGCCGTACGCACATGGAAACAGGAAAAAAGGCGTCGCAGAGCCGAACTGCGCTTGTGCAGCCGGTCTGCGGTTTCTGTATCGGTCATACTGTTTTTGTATACGGCGTCCTAAAAACGCGCTGAAGAACGGGTAATGAACTTTTTTATTTCGTCATTGATGCCGATCCACAGCTTGCGGTTTGTTTCGATATCGATAAGCTCCGCCGATACCTGATAGGTGCGCGTTGTTTCATTGTCGTATGAGTCAACGATTGTCTTTACGGAGCCGACAAGCATAAAATCAGCGCCCGTCTCGTTTGCAAGACTCTTTGCCGTTTCTTCGCTCGCCCATGCCTGCTGCGCCTCCCGTTCGGCGCGCAGATCCATACGTGTGCTGGCGTCTGCAACAAAGTCAACTTTGCCGCTGTTGACAAGTGCCGCTTCGAGCTTTGTGGTGAGAATACCGGTGTCGATATGCTCGTCGCTGTCGTTCGTAAATGAACCGACGATGACGACCGGCAGCCGTCCGTTCTCCGCCGTGTAGCGCGCGATAGCCGGCGCGTTGAGGCAGTCTGCGATAAGCGAGTCTGCGACAATGCGGACATCGGTGTCGTTCCAGTAGCCGCTGAGATCGGTTACGGTGTCCGGACTCACGCGCTTTACGGACGAACATCCTGCTAATACTGCAATAGCTGCTGCGGCTGCGGTCAGTATGCGGATCATGTGTTTCATAATCAGCCTCCCTGCTGTATATGTATGCATTAGTTCTGCATCATGACTGCGGCGAACACTTTTGCGTCGCCGGTCAGATTTTCGAGCTTTGTATATTCGTTGGGCTGGTGCGCCGTTTCATCCATGCGCGCCCATACCGCAGCCTGAAATCCCGCGGCGCGCAGATACGCGCCGACGGTACCGCCGCCGATGCCGACAGGTTTTGCCTCTATGCCGTATACGCTGCGGACTGCGCTTTGCAGGGCATGCACAACGGGTGCGTCGGCAGGCGTTGCCGGAGACTCCATAGCCTGGTGTTCCGTTATATCAACCGTTACACCATATTTTTGCTCTATTTGAGAGACGCGCCGTGCCGTTTCCGCGCGCACGTCGTCAAGCGAGTAGCACGGCAGTATGCGGCAGTCCATGCAGAACACGTCTTCCGCCGGAATCGTGTTGATATTGGGAACGTTCTTTTCGCGGCGTGTCGGCTGGAATGTCGAATACGGCGGCTCAAAGAGTTCGTCGCGCCGGTTAAAATGGCTTTCCATGCCGTGCAGCAGCAGTGCGAGCTCGCTTCCGGCAAGGCAGGCGTTTATCCCTTCGTCAGGACGTGAGCCGTGCGCCTGTCTGCCGTGTACGGCAATTTCCATCCAGAGTATGTTTTTTTCAGCGACTTCTATTGTAGAACCGTCGCTCGATCCTCCGTCGGGAATGATAATCATGTCGTTGGGGCGGAACAGCGAGTGGTGCTTTAAAAGATACTCTATGCCGAATGCGGAACCTTCTTCCTCATCGGATACGAACAGCAGTTTTACCGTATGCGGCGGCGTGCGGCCGCTTTTAACGCAGGCAAGGGCAGCAAACACGCCGCTTACAAGTCCCTGCTGGTTGTCCTCCACGCCGCGTCCGTATAATTTGCCGCCGCGTTCAATGACGGTCCAGGGATCGCTCTGCCACAGCGCGCGCTCTCCTTCGGGCACTACGTCCATGTGCGCCATTATCCATACCGTGCGGTCATCCGCCGCACCGTCAACAGTGGCGACAAGATTTGGGCGCACGCCGCCTTTTGCGCGCGGATCCGGAGCATCAAAGCGCTCAAGTTTGGTAATGCCGTGCGCTTTAAGCCATGCTTCAAGCGCGGTGCATTTAGCAAGCTCTCCCTCGCCGCCGCTGTTCGGGCTTACCGCCGGATGCGCGGTCAAAAGCGTTTCAAGCTCAATCATATCGGAAACATGCGCATCAATAAACGCATACAGGTCTTGCAGTTGTTCGTTCATGTTCAATTCCCTTTCTGCCGGATACAGATGTATGTGATATATAACAGAAAACGCCGCGGCAAAGACGGCGTTTTCTGAAAAAGATACCTGATAAACAAAAAAACAGCCGAATGGTTATTTCTTATTTATGTGTTTCTGATACGCGTTCCACGTAGAGCCGACAAGCGTATCGATATCGGAATGTACGGGCTTCCAGTTCAGCTTTTCGCGCGCGAACGCGCTCGTCGCGTACAGACAGGCAGGGTCTCCTGCGCGGCGCGGGGCTATGTCAGCCGGAATCGGCTTGCCGGTGATGCGGCGCGCCGCCTCAAGCATTTCTTTTACCGTAACGCCGACTTCGCTGCCCAGGTTTACTTTGAGACTCTCGTTTTTGGACGCGATATAGTCAAGTGCAAGCACGTGCGCTGCCGCCAAGTCAGAAACATGCACGTAGTCTCGGATACAGGTGCCGTCCCGCGTATCGTAATCGTCTCCGAATATCTGCAATTTTTCGCGCATGCCGCATGCTGTTTCCATGATGACGGGCAGCAGGTTTGCAGGCTTCTGTTCAAGGCCGCAGGGGAACCCGTCCACGTCATACCCTGCCGCGTTAAAGTAGCGCAGGGAAGCGAACTTTAATCCCTTGAGCTTGTCGTACCATTCCATAAAACGTTCAATTTCAAGTTTTGTAAAGCCGTAGTAGTTTTCCGGATTTTTGGGATGGTTTTCATCGATGGGCAGCTTTTGGGGCTCGCCGAAAACAGCAGCTGACGATGAAAAGACCATGTACTTGCAGCCGTGCGCCGCCGCTGCGTTAAGGATATTGAGCGTTCCTGTTATGTTGTTTACCGAATACTTTTCAGGAACAATCATCGATTCTCCGGCAGCCTTAAACGCCGCCAGATGCACAAACGCATCGAAACCGCGGGCAAAGGCCGCGTCAAGCGTTTCCGGATGCAGAATATCGCCTGCAATAAACCCATTTTCAGGGAACAGGTTTTCAAGCAGCCCGGAAGACAAATTGTCAAATACCGTTACCGTATGACCTTTGTGCATCAATTCTTTTACGACATGGCTGCCGATATAACCGGCGCCGCCGATAACCAAAACTTTCATGGCTGAGCCTCCTATCGCATACAGTATATCCCATCTGTTCATTTTATTATAGTAGATTCA
>DXHG01000167.1 GCA_019113455.1 Candidatus Treponema faecavium
AACTGAAAATTTGCAATCGGCAAGTGCGCCGCTGGTCATCGGCAAAATTCACGTGGGATAAATGGCAAAGGTAAAATTTGCCATCGGCAATTTTTTATTTTTTAAACGGGAAATTTTTTGCCATCGGCAAAGGTAAAAAAGTCGGTTAGCATTTGTCCGTGCCCGCGTGCAGAACGCAGAAAATCACCCCGCAGTGAACTGCAGAGAAAACAAAGCGCGGGCAAAGCCGTTGAAAAAACACAGCCCGGTGTGATATAGTTTGTTCGGGCGGTTTGCGCGGATGCTGCTGTCAGCGGTACGCGCCGCAGACAGCTTGCCGTAAAACCGCCGGTATGCAGACGGTACGTATCTGCATAATGAGGAGGTATACGTGCAGGCCGCTATTTTCTTTGGGTCAAAATCAGATACGGATACGATGAAGAAGGCCGCCGCGGTGCTTGCGGAATTCGGGGTTGACTACCGCGCCTATATTATTTCGGCACACCGGAGCGGCGAGCTGCTGAAAAAGACCGTGGCGCAGGCGGAACAGGACGGATGCGAAGTGATTATCGCCGGAGCGGGGCTTGCCGCGCATTTGCCGGGCGTCATTGCATCGCTGTCGGTGCTGCCGGTAATCGGCGTGCCGCTTGAGTGCGTAACAGCACATTCAAACGGGCTTGGCGGTATGGATGCGCTGCTTTCTATTGTGCAGATGCCCAAACAGATTCCCGTTGCCACGGTGGGAATAAACAATGCGGCAAACGCGGCGTATCTTGCCGTTGAAATTCTTGCGGTTAAATATCCGCAGCTGCGTGAAAAACTGCTGGCGTTCCGCGCACAGCTGATAACAGAAGCTGCCGAAAACGGCGGCGCAGGAGTAACATTATGAGCGATATAACAAAAAAAGAACTGCTGTACGAAGGAAAGGCGAAAAAGGTTTTTGCGTCATCTGATCCTGATCTGGTGATCATGGAGTATAAAGACTCGGCAACCGCGTTTAACGGAGAGAAAAAAGGCACAATCGAAGATAAAGGCGTATTAAATAACACAATCGCAAGCGCGCTGTTTGAACTGCTTGCATCGCAGGGCATTCCGACGCATTTTATCGAGAAGCTCAGCGATCGCGAGGTACTGTGCAAAAAAGTTTCCATTATTCCGCTTGAAGTGATTGTGCGCAATGTCGCAGCCGGTTCTTTCAGCAAGCGGCTCGGCGTTCCCGAAGGCACGCCGCTTAAGACAACGGTGTTTGAGATTTCGTACAAAGACGACGCGCTGGGAGACCCGCTCATCAATGATTATCACGCGGTGGCTATCGGTGCGGCCACGTGGGATGAGTTAAAGACGATATACGATATAACGGAACGCATCAACACGATTCTGTGCAAGTTCTTTTTAGGATGCGGCGTAAAGCTCATAGACTTCAAGCTGGAATTCGGCAAAGACTCATCCGGCGCCATTATTCTTGCCGATGAAATATCGCCTGATACGTGCCGGTTCTGGGACGCAGAAACGAACGAAAAACTCGATAAAGACCGGTTCCGCAGGGATCTGGGCAATGTAAAAGAAGCGTATGTGGAGATGCTGAACCGCATCACGGGAAAACAGAATGGCTGAGCAGCTGACTGTTGAAACCGACGGTGCGGAAAAGCTGCATGAAAAATGCGGCGTTCTCGGCATTTACCTGAACCGCCGGGAACGCACTACACCGTTTAACGCGGCCAAGCTTGCCTATTACGGGCTGTACTCGCTGCAGCACCGCGGGCAGGAAAGCGCAGGCATCGCCGTCTCAAACGGCGAGAAGATAGAAGTGTATAAGGCGATGGGGCTTGTCGCCGATGTGTTTAACGCCGACAAGCTTGACGAGATGAAAGGCCAGATTGCCGTGGGGCATGTGCTCTATTCAACGTCGGGCTCCGCATATATCGAAAACGCACAGCCGTTTGTCAACCGCTTTAAGCTCGGCAGCCTTGCCGTGGCGCACAACGGCAATCTTGTCAACTATGAGCAGCTCAAGGAATTTCTTGAAGAGACGGGCTCGACGTTTGTTTCCACAAGCGATACGGAAGTTATCGTCAAGCTCATCGCCAAGCGCTACAAAGAAGGGCTTGAGCGCGCGCTGACAGACACGATTCAGATGATAAAGGGCGCGTTTGCGCTGTGTGTGATGACTGAGACCGCGCTTATCGGCGTGCGTGATCCGAACGGTATGCGGCCGCTGTGTCTGGGCAAGCTTGAGAACGGCTGGATGCTGGCAAGCGAGAGCTGCGCGATTGACGCTGTCGGCGGCACAGTCGTGCGCGATATACGTCCGGGCGAGATTGTGATTATCAACGAAGACGGCGTGCTGTCGTTTGAGTTTGGGGAACACACGGCAAAACGAACGTGCATCTTTGAGTATGTGTATTTCGCACGGCCTGATTCCATCATTGACGGTATTGCCGTGCAGGAGGCGCGCCTCCGCATGGGCGCTGTGCTTGCGCGCGAGTCAGGAGTTCCCGCTGACGTAGTTATCGGCGTGCCTGATTCAGGCCTCGGCGCTGCGATGGGCTACGCGCGTGAATCGGGCATCCCGTATGCGATGGGAATCGTAAAGAATA
Source organism: Candidatus Treponema faecavium (assembly GCA_019113455.1). Taxonomy (GTDB): domain Bacteria; phylum Spirochaetota; class Spirochaetia; order Treponematales; family Treponemataceae; genus Treponema_G; species Treponema_G faecavium. Next base: position 2,577 of record DXHG01000167.1, read on the forward strand.
AGTATATCGGGCGCACGTTTATTGCGCCTACGCAGAGCGAGCGCGAACAGCTCGTGTTTGTCAAGCTGAACGCAATGCGCAGCGACGTGTGCGGCAAGCGGGTGATTATCATTGACGACTCAATCGTGCGCGGCACTACCTGCCGCCGCCTGATTCAGATACTGCGCCGCGCCGGAGCGCTTGAGGTGCATTTCAGGGTATCGTCGCCGCCGGTAAAGTTCCCGTGCTATTTCGGCATCGACACGCCGTGCCGCGCGGATTTGATTTCGTCGTCGCACGATGTGGATGAAGTATGCAAGGAAATCGGCGCAGACTCGCTCGCGTTTATTTCGCTTGACGGCATGTTTGAAGCGCTGAAAGACTGCCGCCCTGAATCATACGGATACTGCAAAGGCTGTTTTTCAGGCGAGTATCCGATTCCTGTACCGGGAGAATTAAACGGCAAACGGTTATAAAACAAAACGGGCATGAATGGTAATTCATGCCCGTTTTGTTTAGCGGCAGAACATCGCCGCGGCAGCCTGTACCGCCGCGGCAAGCGTGTGCATATCTTCACGTGTTGTTTCCGGTCCGAAAGAAAAACGGACCGCGTTCTGCGCAAGATCCGGCGCAACGCCCATCGCCTGCAGCACGGAGCGCTGCTTTTTTTTTGACGAGCACGCTGAACCGGTCGATATATAGATGCCCTGTTCGCTGAGCGCGCGCACCATGACTTCTCCGGGAACTCCCTTAAAACTTGCCTGCACAATCCAGGGCGAATAGTTTTCTTCGTTTTGCATGTTTCCGTCGCGGACGGCGGGGATAATGGAACAGCCGGGAATGTTCCGCAGTGCGCAGATAAAATCCGCGCACTGCTGCTTTTGCGTGCGGCAGCGCTCAAGCGTCTGCGGCGCTTCTTTGCGGAGCAGACGCTTTTGCAGGCAGCATGAGAGCGCCCAGGCGCCAAAGAGGTTTTCGGTGCCGCTTCGCATACCGTTTTCCTGTCCGCCGCCTTTAAGAAACGGTTCAAACCGGCGCGCAGCATACAACAGCCCTGCACCGCGCGGCCCTCCCAGTTTATGCGCGCTGAAAGCGGCGCTGTCTGCGCCCCATTCGTTGAGCAGTACGGGTATCTTTCCTGCCGCCTGCACGCAGTCGGTGTGCAGCCAGATATGCCGTGCGCCGTGCGCCGGATCGCGCAGTGCGCGGGCTATGTCTGCAATCGGCTGAATGGCGCCTGTCTCGTTATTGACCGCCATGATAAATACCGCCGCCGTATCGCCGTCAAGCGCGTTGGCAAC
>DXHG01000168.1 GCA_019113455.1 Candidatus Treponema faecavium
GCGGCGCACTTGCCGATTGCAAATTTTCAGTTTGCCGTCGGCAAATGAAACGTTTGCCGACGGCAAGTGTCCCGCTGGACGTCGGCAAAATTCTTACCGGATAAACGGCAAATAAAAATTTTGCCAGCGGCAAATTTTTTGTTTGCCACCGGCAAATGTAAATTTGCCATCGGGAAAACTGTCAGCCTGCTGCCCAGCCGGCACACTCATACAGCGCCATAAGCAAGCCTCCATCGGCAAATCTCCTGCCGGCGGCACACCTGCTGCGAGCCGGATTATTCTTGAAAAAACGCGGGCTGCCGCAGGCTGGCAAAACAAGCCGCGCGCAGCGCAGAATCTCCTCGCAGAGAACCCGCAAAGAAAAGAACCGCGCGAACACGACGCAGAAAACTACCCACCCCGCGGCAAAAAAGTTTTTGACAACACAGAATTTAGGCGCTATACTTTTTACAATACGTAATCTAATATGCAAAGGAGATATATCAGTATGAAACGTATGCTTATGGGCGCGTGCGCCTGTGTACTCGCGGCGGCAACGCTGCTTTCGTGTTCAAAGTCAGAGGGGGGGGCGGCTGAAACGGAACAGGCTGCCGCCGACGTCAATAAGCTGACGGTGTGGACGTGGGATCCGAACTTCAACGTCTACGCTGTCCAGAAGGCGGCCGAGCTGTATGCCAAGGATCATCCCGGCTTTACCGTAGAGGTAACCGAGGTGCTTTCTGACGACATTGAAGCGCGCCTGACCACGATAGCTTCCGCCGGCGACCTGTCCACGCTGCCGGATGTGTTTTTGATGCAGGACAATTCTTTCAAAAAGTATGCTACCTATTATCCTGAACTGTTTACCGATTTGACAAACTGCGGCATTGACTTTTCTCAGTTTGCGGAATCAAAGACCGCGTATTCGGTGCTTGACGGCAAGCACTACGGTATTCCGTTTGACAACGGCGCCGTTATCAACTGCGTGCGTACCGATTATCTGGAGCAGGCCGGATTTACGCCTGAAGATTTTAACGACATAACTTGGGAAGAATATATCGAAAAAGGAAAAGTTGTGCGCGAAAAAGCCGGCGTGCCGATGCTCACCGCGCAGGCAGGTTCTCCCGACCAGCTTTTAATGATGCTCTATTCCGCCGGTGCGGCGCTTTTCCACGATGACGGCTCCGTCTATATCGCAGACAACGACGTGCTCAAAAAATGCATGGAACTCTATGTCGAAATGGTGCAGGAAGGCGTGCTCGTAGAAGTAACCGACTGGGATCAGTATATTGCTTCTATTAACAACGGCACTACCGCAAGCGCGCTGCAGGGCTGCTGGATTATGGCTTCTGTCATTGCGCAGCCTGACCAGAGCGGCAAATGGTCTGTTATCAATATGCCGCGCCTGTCCGATGTTCCCAATGCGACAAACTATTCCTCCAACGGCGGTTCCTCATGGGCAATCAGCTCCAACTGCGCAAACGTTGACCTTGCAGTTGATTTCTTTAAGAGCACATTTGCCGGAAGCACCGAGCTCTACGACGACCTGATTTCCAAGGGCGCGCTTGCCACATGGGCGCCTGCGGCCAATTCAGAAGCATACAACCAGCCGGTTGAATTCTTTAACGGCGAAGCCGTGTACGCAAAGATTGTCGATTTTGCAACCCGCGTGCCGTCTTACGCGACAAGCCCGTTCCACTACGACGCGCGCGACGCGGTCGGTGTGGCGCTTTCCAACATTATCCAGCGCGGCGCCGATATGGAATCGGAGCTTGCCGACGCGCAGAGCTTTGTTGAATTCAACATGCAGGGATAACTGACACCTGCTGCAAAAAATGCCGGCGTTCAAGCCGGCATTTTTCTTTGAGCTATTGTGCATAGTATGAAGGGGGAACAATGATACAAAAACGAAAAGCAGGCCTTCCGCTTGAAAAGCGGCGTGAGATTGTCGGATGGACCTTTCTGCTTCCGGCGACGCTGCTCATCTGCTGGATGAGTTTCTGGCCCATGATTCAGGCTTTTGTCATATCGCTGCAGACCGGCCGCGGCGCGGTGCTGCGTTTTGCCGGTCTTAACAACTATATCCGCATTTTTAACGATTCCGTGTTCCGTCAGACGCTGCTGAACACGTTCATTTATCTGATTATCCAGGTGCCGATAATGCTGCTGCTCGCGCTTATTATGGCGTCGGTGCTCAATTCTCCCAACCTGAAGTGTAAGGGATTGTTCAGGACGGCAATCTTTCTGCCGTGCGCTACGTCGCTTGTCTCGTACTCCATGATTTTCCGCTCGCTGTTTGCAAACGACGGCTTTATCAACGCAGTGCTCAGGAATATCGGGCTTGAGCCGATTATGTGGTTCAGCAACGGCTGGACTGCGCGCGCGGTTATCATTATTGCGCTCATATGGCGCTGGACCGGATACAATATGGTCTTTTTCCTTGCCGGTCTGCAGAATATCGACATGTCCGTGTATGAGGCCGCGCGCATAGACGGCTGCAGTCCCGTGCAGTCGTTCTTTAAGATAACGCTCCCGCTGCTCAAACCCACTATTCTGCTTACGGCGATTATGTCTACAAACGGCACGCTGCAGCTTTTTGACGAGTCGCTCAACTTGACGAACGGCGGACCCGGGCGGGACACGATGACGATGTCTCACTATATTTATAACGCGTCGTTTGTGCAGACGCCTAATTTCGGATACGCGGCGGCAATGTCCATTGTCGTGCTGATACTGGTAGCGGTGCTCGCGTTTATTCAGATGAAAGTAGGAGACGAACGTGATTAAGCTTAAAAGTATTCTGCAATATGGTTTTTTAATAATTGTGTCGCTGTTCTCTATTTTTCCGCTGTGGTACATGTTCTGCGGCGCGACAAACACGAGCATGGATATTGTTGCCGGACGCCTGTATCCGGGAACCAATCTGATCAATAACTTTAAGACGCTCATCGAGTATCAAAATCTGGGGCTGGCGCTCTTTAATTCGTTCCGCAACGCGATTATACTGACGGCGCTGTCGCTGCTTGTGTGCTCGATTGCGGGCTACGGCTTTGAAATCTACCACGACAAGCATAAGGACCGGCTCATGGGGCTCTTGCTTACGGCGATGATGATTCCGTTTGCGGCGATTATGATTCCGCTGTTCCGCATGTTTTCGCAGATGAAGCTGGTCGATACGATGATTGCGTTTATGCTGCCGTCTGTCTCTACGCCGTTTCTGATCATGCTGTTCAGGCAGTCTGCGCGGTCGTTCCCCGTGGATCTTATCGGTGCTGCGCGCATGGACGGCTTAAGTGAGATTTCCATTTTCTTCCGCATCTTTATGCCGACGATGAAGTCAACGTACGCGGCGGCAATGACGATCACGTTCATGAATGCGTGGAACAATTACCTGTGGCCGAAAGTTATTTTGCAGCGCAACGATTCAATCACGATGCCGATGCTCGTTGCAAACCTGCTCGGCGGCTATGCGGTTGACTACGGTATGCTGATGCTGGGTGTTTTCATCTGCACCATTCCGACGGCGATTGTGTTCTTCTGCCTGCAGAAGAGTTTTGCTGCCGGTATTGTCGGCTCCATAAAATAAGGATGAAGGCAGCGGTATGAACAAGGCGCTTTTTGGCCGCATGCTGCACGGCGGCGACTATAATCCCGAGCAGTGGCTTGACCGTCCTGAGATTCTCGCGGCAGACCGGGAGTATTTTCGCAGGATGCACATAAATACGGTGTCTCTGGGGATGTTCTCGTGGGCGGTTCTTGAGCCATGCGAGGGCGTGTTCAATTTTGACTGGCTTGTACAGATAATTGACGCGCTGTATGCCGCAGGAGTTTCTGTGATTATGGCGACTCCTTCCGGCGCGCGGCCCAAGTGGCTTGCAGACGCCTATCCCGAAGTGCTCCGTGTTGACGCGGAGCGCCGCCGCACGCTCTTTGGCGGGCGGCACAATCACTGCTATACGTCGCCGGTATACCGCGAAAAAGTAAAAATCATTAATACGGAAATCGTGCGCTGCGTGGGCCGGCATCCTGCGGTGCTCGCGTGGCATATATCAAACGAATACGGCGGCGAGTGTTACTGCCCGCTGTGCCAGGAGGCGTTCCGCAGCTGGCTTGCCGCGCGCTACGGCACGATAGACAAGCTCAACGACGCATGGCAGACGGTGTTCTGGAGCCATGTGTATACGGATTTTTCGCAGATAGAAGCGCCGTCTCCAATCGGGGAACATGCGCTGCACGGGCTTACGCTTGACTGGAAGCGCTTTGTTACGGCGCGCACGGCTGACTTTGCCTCATTCGAGATAGAAACGATACGCGCCGCGGGTTCCGATAAGCCTGCGACGGTGAACATGATGTACGACTATGCGGGACTTGATTACGAGCGGTTTGCCGGAACGGTTGACATTATCTCGTGGGACAACTATCCGCCGTGGCATAAGACAGAAGAAAAGATAACAGCGCTTGATGCGGCAATGCAGCACGACTATATGCGAAGCCTCAAAAAGGCGCCGTTTCTGCTTATGGAAAGCTGTCCTTCGGCAACAAACTGGCAGGCGGTAAGCAAGTTAAAGCGGCCGGGTATGCTGCTTGCGTCTTCGCTGCAGGCGGTGGCGCACGGCGCGGACAGCGTGCTCTATTTTCAGATGCGCCAGAGCCGCGGCGCAAGCGAGAAGTTTCACGGCGCGGCAATCGATCACTGGGGCGGAGAAACGCGCGTCATGAACGAGATAACGGACGTGGGGCTCGCGCTTGAATCGCTTGGCGCAGTGTGCGGCAGCACGGTACATGCCGCCGCAGCTATCATCATGGACCGAGAAAGCCGCTGGGCGATGGAAGATGCTGCGGGGCCGCGCAATGCGGGGCTTAAATACAAAGCACTCTTTACGCGCATATACAATGGGCTTCGCCGCGGCGGCGCAGCCGTTGATATTATCAGCGAGGAACGCGATATTTCTGCGTACCGCATTGTGGCGGTACCGATGGCATATATGTGCAAGCCGGGCTTTGCAGAAAAACTGCGCGCGTTTGTAAGTTCAGGCGGTACGCTCGTTGTGTCATACTGGAGCGGCATTGTTGACGAGTACGATCGCTGCTGTCTTAACGGCACGCCGCACGGGCTTACGGACGTGCTCGGCCTCCGCAGCTGTGAAATCGACGCGCTCTATGACGGAGAGCAGAACGCTGCCATTCCCGTGGCAGGCAACGCGCTTGGGCTTACGCGGCGCTATGTATGCGATACGCTGTGCGATGTTGTTGACCTCTGCGGCGCGATGCCGGTATTGACGTATACGGATGATTTTTACGCGGGGCGCGCGGCGCTCACCTTTAAGCAGTTTGGCGCAGGCACGGCATGGTACATCGGCGCTCTGTTTGAAGAAGAGCTGTTTTCCGACATATTCTGCCGTCTGGTAACTACCGCAGGCGCGGCGCAGCCGTACGCGATGCGTCTGTTTGGCGGCTCTTCCGTGCCCGAAGGTGTTGGCGTTACCACCCGCGAAAACGATGATGCCGCGTATGTGTTTGTACAGAACTTTAACCGCTTTTCGCTGTGCCTGCCGAGCAAGGTGCTGCCGAAAGGCGCGTCAGTGCTCTACGGCACCTATACCGGTTCCCTTGCACCGCTTGAAACGCTCGTGTTTGCCTTCTCTAAAACATAATGGCTTTGCTGCGGTTTTGCGCGGCGGCATGACGCATATAAGCGCGCTGTCTGCACGATTGTGCAGCGGCGCGCTTTTTTATGCGTGCGCATACGGTGATATTCCGCCGCGGTTGTTTTAACACAGCGTTAACATATCTTTTTACATTCTTAACGTACCGTTTGCGAACGCTTTGCATGTCCACGCTATATTTCAGGCATAACAATTTTACTGTAAGTGAGGTAAAAACATGAAAGCATCTAAAATGATTGCTGCTCTTGGGACTGCCGCTGTGTTATGCGCAAGCACAGTTGCAGCCCAGCCGGCGCAGGATACCGGTTCAAGCGATACGGTTACGGCGCAGACAGACACACAGTATCCTTCTGATACCGAAACTGCCGAAGACGAACTGCTGCTGCGCAAAAAAGGCGAAAACACGGACAGCACTGCGCAGTCATCTGACAGTACAGCGACAGCCGAAGAGGAGCTTCCGCTGCCGTCAGACAGCACGCAGGTGCCGTAAGCTGCAGTATGTAATATAGTGTAAAAAGTTCTCCTTATTATAACCCCCTGAAACGCTGTATGCCGGTTTCAGGGGGTGTGCGTGTGATGCACGGAACCGTGCATGAGGCTGCACATGGAGGTAAAATCCTCTTGGTGTGTGCGGTTTTTATCGAAAAAATACCGGTACTTGACTGTATTACACTTGACATACCCCCCCCGCAATGTTGTATACTGGCGGCACAAACAGCGGTCGGCATTCAGCGGGTGCGTGTAGAAACGGATCACGAGATAAACGATATGCCCATGCAGATTTTTATCGATAATGACGAGCCGTTCGAGTTGGCAAACGGAGAATCAACCACGATTCTGCTCAATAACGGAGATCACGTGGCATATGCGGTGATTGACAATATCGAATCTGATACGATTAGCTTTAAGACTTCGTACAAAACGATGATTATCGCAATTACGCCGGAACGCAATATGTTCGGAAATATAAGCCTGAAAATTGAAGCATACGAATATAAGTAATGAGCGCAGTTATGCGCGTCAGAGAAGCGGGACGGCAAGCCCCGCTTTTTTTATGCCGGTACCGTCTCCGGCAGTTTTATGATATACTTGCGGGCAATGGAGGTCTCATGTCTAATATACAGGCGTTTTTGTTAGGGCTGCTGCAGGGAATTGCAGAGTTTCTTCCCATATCGAGTTCCGGGCATCTTGCGGTGGCAAAAGAATTGTTTTCTCTGAGCGACATTCCGCTCCTGTTCGATATTCTGCTGCATCTGGCGACGCTTGCCGCCGTCGTTGTGTTTTTCAGAAAAAAAATTGCGGCGCTGTTCGGCGTGCTCTTCCGCTGGATCAGGCGCCGGCCGCTGCCTGACGACAAGGCGGGGCAGAGCATGATTATTGCGCTTGTGCTGGGCACTGCAGTTACGGGCGTCATCGGCATAGCCGCGTCAGACTTTGTGGAAGACATACCGGTTGTATGTATCTGCGGCGGCTTTATCGTAACTGCTCTCATTCTGATACTGTCGTCGTATCTGTCCGCGCGCCGCGCCGCGCCGCCGTCAGCTGCCGCCGGAACGGTAACGCCCGTGCAGGGGCTTCTGGTGGGTCTCGCGCAGGGCGTCGGCGTGCTCCCGGGCATCTCGCGTTCGGGCAGTACGATTGCGGGCGCGCTTTTTGCCGGCGTTGACCGCAATACCGCCGGCGAGTTTTCGTTTCTGCTTTCGATACCGGCCATTCTCGGCGCCTTTATTCTTGAATTAAAAGACATCGGAGACATCGCCGGCGCCGTAGGAGTGCTGCCGCTTGCAATCGGCTGCGCAACGGCGTTTGCGTCGGGGCTCTTTGCGCTTGCTGTGCTCATGAAGCTCATCCGCCGGGGGAACCTCGCGTGGTTCGCCGTGTATCTGATTCCTGCCGGTATCGCAGGTATTATGTTTTTATAACGAACCCAAAGACAAGCAGCGCGTACATCGCTGTCGGCAGTGCCGCCGCAATACAGGCGCATATCGCTCTTTGTCCGGCAGACAGCGGTTCATGTATGCTGTCCGCCGCCTCTGATTCAGCTGCGCCGGGTTCGCCATAGTACGCGGCATACAGACACTCGTCAAGACGCTCAAGCATTTTTCCCTTTTCAAACCGCGGCGGCACAGCAGAGATTTTCGCTAAAAATTGGAGCGTCTCGGCAATAAGCCCGTTTGTTTTGAATCTCGACTGCGGCGCAAGCGCTGCCTGCGAAAGAAATACCATGCCGGCAAGCAGGAGGCTCCGCGAAAGACCGTTTTCGAGTGCCCCCTGCGTAACGGTGAATGAACCCGCGCGCCACAGCACTCTGCCGAACGGCGACAAAAGCGAAAAAAACGTGATGCCTGCGCTGACGGTGAGCGCGGGCAAAAGCCGCGCCCTGCCGCGGCGGAAGAGGCACAGCATAAAAAACGCAATCGTCTGCGCGGCTCTGACGCACAGCAGCGGCTGAAATGCAAATGCGGGAAAACATGCAAGCGCCGCGATGCCAAGCGGCCGCTCGCAGTCTGCGTGCGATAAAAAGCGCTGCACGCGCAGCGCACGCTGGGAGCGGAGTGTCATGCAGGCGCACCTTTGGAAGGCTTGGCGCCCTGTGCGCAGAGCGGGTTTTCGCGGAGCAGGGAACGGAACCAGCGGGAAGTCTGCGCAAAGCGTTCGGTTATAAGCCCGAGAGAAACGCCCGTAACCGACGCTGAAAGAAACAGGAGCGGCGCGATATAGCGGGTGCCCGCTCCGAACAAAAAAAAACGCGCGAGTGCGAGCTGTGCACAGCTGTTTGCGAGTGCGCCGGCAAGGCTTATGCCCACACGGCCCACCGCGGGTTTTGCGGCAAACCTGCCGCGCGCAAGCAGTCGGTGCACGCCGAGCATTGCGAAACCCGAAGCGAACGAACCGGCTGCGGAAAACAAAAACACATATGAAAAAAGCGTGCCGCTCACAATTCCCTGGCCTGCCGCTTTAAGCAGAATGAGCAGCGGCACCCGCCCGGCTGGGAGAATATCGAGCGCGAGCAGCACCGGCACGTTCGCGAGCCCCAGGCGCAGAAACGGCAGCGGCTTTGGCACCGTGTACTCAACTGCCGAAAGAAACAGGCACAGCGCCGCCAGAAATGCGGTGCGTTTTTGCGTTTCCCGATACATATGCACAAGATACGGATAGGGATATATTGTGTCAACTGTACTATTTGCGTGTGCGCGCGGGCGCAGAATCCTTCTTCTGCGCTAAAAATAACCATTAAAACTGCGTTATAACTGTATCAAGGCTGTTGCTTTTCTTGTTATTACAGTATATTGTGCAGAAGTCAAGGAGTGTATGAGAGAGACAGCTGTATATATCTGGTGTATGGTCGCGGCTGCGGTATGGTGCGCCGCGGCTGAAAACCCGCGCGCGGCAGATTCCGGCGTGTATGCGGACGCCTACGCGGCGCTTGAAAACGCCGTGTACGCGCAAGAGGATACGACAGAAACGGTGTGCGCGCTCTATGACGCGGCGTGCGCCGCTGCGGAAACGTCGGATGCGGCAGAATCCTGCGGCGAATCGCTCAGGCTTGCGCGGCTTTCGCAGTGCGAAGAACTCATGGGCAGATGGTATGTTGTGCACGGCGATGAAGAGAGCGCTGGCGGCTGTTTTGACCGCGGCGTCGCGTATGCACGTGAATCCGACGAATTGTGCCCGAATGCCGAGGCGCGCGCCTCGCTCGCGGCGAATACTTCGCAGAACATGCGCACAAAGAGCGTTGGATACCTGCTGCGCAACGGACTCAAACTGAAATCGTTTATTAAAGACGCGCTTGAGCCTGATCCCTATAACGCTGCGGCAGCATATTTGCAGGTTTCTACCTATGTATACGCTCCTAAGGCGTTTACCGACGCGGAAAAAGGCCGTGAGATTGTCCTTCGCATGCTGTCTGACGAGCGGTTCGCGCTTTCCAATGCGGAACGGTTTAACGTGTATACGGCGCTTGCAAAAGCTGCCATTCCCGATAAAGATTACGCGGAGGTGCAGCACTATCTGGCGCAGGCGGCGGAGCTGTTCCCCCACAATTCGACGCTTGAAGAACACAGGCAAGAGCTGCCCCAATGATGCGCCTATTTCGCGTTTATGCCGCCTGTGTCTGCGCCGCCTGCCTGCTCGTAAGCGGTGCGGCTGCCAGTGAATATCCGCGCATTGCCGCGCCGATCGGCGCTCAGCGTGTCATTAAGAACGGCAGCCCCGTATACGACGCGCTTGCAATGCTTGCGATAGAGGCTGGCATGGTGCCGTTTGCCGTAAACGGGCCGATGACGGCAGGGGAACTGCTTGTCTATCTTGATACTGTTCCGTATGATTCGCTGAGTGAAGCAGGCAGGCACGCCTACGACTGGGTATACGGAGAACTGCACGAGGAGTTTTTCGGCATTTCTTCACAGATGCTCAGTGTCGGGCTTGACGCAACCGTTGCGGCGGAAGGGTATTATAAAACAAACAGCGGTATCGACTGGCTTTTGCCGCATAAAGACCGCAATCCCGTTTTGGCGCTGCCGCTTTTTATTGCCGCAGGAGACTATGCCGCAATCGAAACGGAAATCACGGTCAACGTGTATGAAAACGTCAGTATGCTGCATACCAACTACTCAAATATTCCGTTCGGTACGTACTATATTGACGGCAACTTTCCCCATTTTGCGTATGCGAGTTTCGGCGCACAGGCAAAAGGCAAATCGTTTATCAATTTTCAGATTGGCAGAGGCAGTCTGAACATCGGCAGGACGCAGATGGGGTCGATTATCATATCGGACAATATGAACGATATAACCTACGCAAAGCTCTCGCTGTTTTCGCCCGCTGTGCGGTTTTCTTCATACGTGACGCAGCACGAAGTGAATAAATACATGTATTTTCATCAGCTGGAAGGCAGGCCGCTGCCGTGGCTGTCGGTGAGTCTGCTTGAAGGCGTTATCGTGAATGCGCCGCTTGAACTGCGCTACCTGAATCCGTTTATGATATTCCACGGGTTCGGCGCGTGGCAGGACTACGGGGACTACAACGACGATCTTGCAAATGGCACGTATCCTGACGATGATTCGCGCGTTTCAAGCTATCTTGCATTTACGCTCGATGTACATCCGTGGAAATACACGCGGTTGTACGGGCTGTTTGCAATGAATCAGTTTCAGCTCTCATACGAGCTTGAATATGACCCCGACGCCGCTTCCATTCCTAACGGCCTAGGCGGGCAGGCGGGATTCGAGACATATATTCCGTATAACGGCGGGTATTTCTTTGTCGGCGGAGAGTTCCTGTACACGACGCCGTGGTTCTATGTCGCGCGCGACAGGCGCTGGTCGTTTACCGCAGAAAAGCAGAGTTTTTTTGAAGAAACAAAAGGAACGCGCATAATATCGTGGATAGGCACGCCGTTCGGACCCGATACGATTGCGGCTCAGATCTCGTTCGGCTATATCGTGCAGGATGTGTGGAAAGCAAATCTGTCGTACCGTTTTACGGCGCGCGGCGAAAACGATACGTCGATGTTCCTGACGGACGGGTATTATCCCGATACGCCCGAAGAGGCAAGTATTGTAACCCCGAGCGGCATTCCCGAATACGGGCATACGGTCGTGCTTTCAGGCGCGTATTCGCCGCTGGACGGCGTTACCTTTTTTGCACAGCTGGGGCTTTCCTGTTATGTGAACCATAATCACACGGTAAACAATACGCAGCTTGGGTTTGAAGGCTGTCTGTCTGTAAAGATAGAAGTGTATGATATTCTGCAGCGTCTATACGTATGGGGGGGTAGCTGCGTCAAACGGCGGAGATGCAGCTTCCGTATAGCGGCGGCCGCATGGCGCAAAGGGCGCCGTATCTTTGCCGCAATACGGTATGTTTGTATATATAAAGGAAGATAAAAATGAATAGATGTATAAAAAATGCACTGACAGTGTGCGTCATCGCGCTTGGGCTGGCACATACTGTTTTTGCGGCCGACGCGCAGGCAGGGAGCGTTAATTATTTTGCCGCCTGTAAGGATAACGCAGAGTATGCCGCGCTTTTAAAGCATGTGTTTGACGACCGCGGTGTGCCGGGCGCTTTTTCCGGCTATACGGTATTGACCGAACGTATCGCGGCATATCCGTATGAGCTTTGGCAAAAGGATCTGATGCGGGCGCGCGGCGCGCTCATCGTAGCGCGTTATGCGAACAGCAAAGAGCAGCGGGATGCCGCAGAAACCTATATGCGCATGGCTGATGCGCTTATCGAAGACGCCGGGACGCACGGCGCGCCGGTATCCGCGTGCGGCGTTATCGAAGCGCTTTCTTCTTCGTTCTGGTACCTGATTAACAAGTCGGTTTCAAAAGGCATTGCGTTCGGCAGAATTGTAAACGATCTGTGGGAAAACTATCCCGAAGACTTTCATGTGCTGCTGCTTACCGCCGACAAGTATCTGCATTCACCGGGAATTGTCGGCGGCAATAAGAAAAAGGGACTTGCACTGTATCAGAGAGCGGAAGAGATTGCCGAGCAGCACGGCTGCGCCGTGTGGGATTGGTTTTCTATCTATGCCGGTCTTGCTGCCGGTTACGATAAAGCCGGCAATGACGTGCGCGCATACGAATACGCCCTGCGCGCCAGAGAAATCTATACCGCTGACGAGCAGGTGAACGAAATCATCACTAATTACGAGGACTGATATATATGAATATACTTCTTGTACTGGATCAGTTTGACGGAGCGACAAACGGCAATACCAATTCCGCCAGAAGACTGATGAATGAGCTTACGCAGATAGGGCATTGCGTCCGTGTCGCGGCGCAGGGAGAATCGCGTGAGGATAAATACGGTTTTCCGATATATCATTTGCCGCTATTCGATCCGCTGGTGCGTCAGCAGGGTTTTGTGTTTGCAAAACGCGATGCGGAAAAAATGGCGCAGGCCGTTGCATGGGCGGATATTGTTCACGTAATGATGCCGTTTGCCCTTGGCAGAAGCGCGGCTCTGGAAGCGAAAAAGCAGGGCAAGCCGTGCACCGGCGCATTCCATATTCAGCCTGAGAATATCTGGTACAGCGTTCATCTGGGAACGTGTATGCCGGTCATCAATTTAACATACGCCGCATTCCGTGAGTATATGTTCAAGCATGTTCATTATATTCACTGCCCGAGCAATATGATTAAGCTCCAGCTTGAAAAGCATCATTATAAAGGCGAGTGCAGGGTTATCAGCAACGGCATAGAAAGCGACGTCCGCTATCATAAATGCCCGAAAGACCCCGCATACGAGAAAAAAATTCTTATCGTGATGTGCGGACGCTATTCCGGCGAAAAGCGGCAGGACGTGCTTATCGACGCGGTAAAAAAGTCGAAATACAAAAACGACATTGTACTGTATCTTGCCGGGCAAGGCCCGTTAAAAACCGCATATGAAAAGCAGTGCGCCGATCTGCCGAACAAAGCGGTGATGAAGTTTTTGTCAAAAGCGGAACTGATGCGGCTGTTCGGACAGGCAGATTTGTATGTACATGCTTCCGACGCCGAAATTGAAGCGTTAAGCTGCATGGAGGCATTCGCGTCAGGCTTAGTTCCGATTATTGCGAACAGCGAGCGTTCCGCGACGCCTCAGTTTGCGCTTGATGATCGTTCGCTGTTTACGCCTGGCAGCAGCACGGAACTTGCGCAGAAGATCGATTGGTGGATAGAGCATCCCGAAGAACGTAAGCGAATGGAGCATGTGTACGCCGCGGAAGCGGATAAATACCGCCTGCATGACTGCACATTGCAGATGGTGCAGATGTTTCAGGATGAAATTAAGCGAAATGCCGCCGCTTCATAAAAAACCGGATTTGAATGGAAAGGACGGATAGTATACTGATATGGCTGCACAGATAAAAACTCGTATAGATACCCGTATTCATAAACCGCCGATGCGGCGGCTTGCCGTAGTGCGCGTCGTCATCGCGGCGCTTGCGATAGGACTTTTGGCGTGGGGAGCCGCGCACGGAGACTGCCAGGCCATATTCGGCAAGGCGGTATTTGTCTGTCTGGAGTGTATCGGAATTGGATAAACGCAAATGGATCCAGCTTGCCGCCGCCGTGCTGTACAATATCGACGCAAAAGGCTTTATTACCGGCACGGTAAGCAGAAGCCCGCTTAAAAACGTGTGCGTGCCCGGCCTGAACTGCTATTCCTGCCCGGGAGCCGTCTCCGCGTGCCCGCTCGGCAGCTTGCAGAACACGCTTGCGGCGGGACGCTTTCCGTTCTTTGTTACGGGCTTTCTGCTGCTCGCGGGCGTCGTGTTCGGAAGGGCGGTGTGCGGCTTTCTCTGCCCGTTCGGCTTTATTCAGGAACTGCTCAATAAGCTGCCCCGACTGTTTGCAAAAACGCCTGAACAGAAGCTGCGCGATAAAACAGCCGCGGTATACCGCATAAGCCGCGCCGCGTCGCACATAAAATACGGCGTGCTTGCGGTGTTTGTGATTGCGCTGCCGCTTGCGTTCTATGTCAGAGACGGCATCGCTTCTCCGTATTTCTGCAAGTGGATCTGCCCGGCGGGCACGCTTGAAGCGGGCGTGCCGCTCATGATCGCAAACGAAATGCTCCGCAGCGCCGCGGGCGCGCTGTTTAACTGGAAAGTGTTCGTGCTTGCCGTTACGGTTATCTGGTCCGCCGCCGTGTACCGCCCGTTCTGCCGGTTTGTGTGCCCGCTCGGAGCGCTCTATTCGTTTTTTAACCGGTTTGCCGTGTTCGGCGTTGCGGTTGACACGGACAAGTGCACCCAGTGCGGCAGGTGCGTGTCGTCGTGCCGGATGGACGTGCGCGCGGTAAACGACCGCGAATGTATCCGCTGCGGGGAATGTATTGCGCAGTGTCCCGCCGGCGCCATATATATGAAGACACTGAAACCTGCTTCAAAGCAGATACTAAAAGGAAGGGTATAACATGACTGCAACAAAACATTGGTGCGCGGCGCTGTGCGCGCTGCTGTGCTGTGCGCTGCCGCTTGCGGCGCAGCGCGCTGTCGGCCTTAATCCGGGCAATCTCGCCCCCGATTTTACCGTAAAGACGGTAGACGGCGGTTCCGTAACGCTTTCAGAACTGCGCGGCAAGCCCGTCATGCTGCATTTCTGGGCGACCTGGTGCCCGCCGTGCGTGGAGGAACTGCCGCATATCGCAGACGTGGCGCTGAACCGCAGCGATGAAATCACGGTACTTGCCGTAAGCGCGGGAGAAAACCGCAAAATGGTTTCCGATTACCTTGCCAAACGGGGCGGCGCGCTTGCGGAACTTAACAGCGGATACGACGACAACGGCGCAGTCTCTCTGCTGTACCGTGTCGCCGGCGTGCCGTTTACGCTCTTTATTGACAGCGACGGAGTTATTACCGACGGGCAGATAGGCGCGTACACAAAAGACACGCTGACGGCGGCGGTAAACGCCGCTGTAGCGGGCTGAAGCAGCGTTTACGCTGTGCACAGCCGCACGGCAGCGGCTGTGTAATTTGCCGCCGGCCTCTTGAGCATGATTTGCGTTCGGCAAACCGCTGTGATGTGTCTGCAGTCAGCGGTATTACAGCAGCTTGAACCTGCACGACACGGCAAATTCCGCGCCTTGTTCAAATTTACCGTCGATGTTGTCGTCGTTTATCACAATCGTGTAGGTAATACGCGCAGCAAGGGCAATGTTCTCGGTAAAACTGTATGAGCCTTCAAGCTGTATCTGGTTTGTGTACTGCGGTATGCCGCTCGGCGTTCTTTTGTTCGCTTCTTCTATCGCCCTGTCAGGGTCGTCCTTTACATACGTCGGCGGATAGTATTTATCGGCATCTCCGGTCTCTTCGTCATCGGGGTCGAGTTTTTTCCCGTCCCTGAAAAAGAGATTCTCCGCAAAGGCGTTTTCTCCCTGCGCAAGCCACAGATACGCAAGCGATACCGACCACTTGCCCGGCACCTCGTAGCCCAGCTTGGCGCTCGCCGCGATGCTGTCAGGCCCGAACGGCGTGCCGATCCATGAAGTGATAAGCGCGCTTGTCGGGTACAGATTGTCATTGCGGAAACGTATCAGCGACGAATCAGGCGTATGTTTTACGTAGAGCCACGGCATCGTATATACGCCTTCTACCGCGGCATGCCACGCGCCGTGGTCTTTGAACGGCACGGTCGTTTCTGCACCGAGCTGAAAACCGAGCGACAGCGGATACGACTTGCCGGACGTAGACAGCGACTCCTGCGGCAGCTGCAGTTCGTTCTGCGCGTACAGACCGTAAATACGCAGGTACCGCACCGGTGTGTAGTCAAACGTAAACGCAAAATACGCGCTGCAGTTGTTAATGCCTGAATCGGGATACGAGTTCCAAAATGCAAACTGATGCATGATAGCAAGCGGATTGAGGAAACGCAGCTCAAACGGGGCGTTTACATATGCGCCTTCAATCAAACCAAGCTGCAGTTTCTTGAACAGACGGAACTGTATATGGTGCAGATAGAGGTATTTTTCAACGTCAGCCTGCACCGCCGTAAGCGTATACTTGATATTGGGAGAAAATATCGAGAAGCGTGCGTACCCGTCTGTTTCAAACACATCGGAGAGAATAATGCTTTTATTCTGCGTCATGCCGATCGAAAACGGGTTGCGCCCTATCTGCAAGTTAAAAAACGCCGTGTCTTTTATATCAAAGCCCACGCTCATATAGGCGCGCCTCGGAAAAAAGAATTCGGAAGTGTTATAGTCAAGATACGGCGGCTCTGCAATAAACGTAAACGGAAAATTATTCCAGTTGTACGGCTCGCGCGCAGCCCAGTAATTCTTGCCGAAAAACAGATCTGATTCAATAAAAAGCACATCGGATACGGCAAGAAAAAGCGGCAGGACGGCAATATCGTCTTTGTAGTGATAGCGGAACGACCAGTCTATGTCGGGGTTTGTTTTGTAGTACAGTTCAGGCGTAAGCGCAAGTTCCAGCCCTGCGGACACAACGCCTGAACCGATGGAAAGCGGTTTGCGGGTAACATACGCATAGATGCGGTCGTACTGCGTTTTTCCGTACACGGAAAGCGTTTCATAGTCTATTTCCGAAAGATAGAGTTCGAGCTCTGCCTGCGGCATGGGCGCATCGGTATAAAACGCGGTGTACCCCGCCTCGCTGAATATATCGCGCGCCGCATCGTATACCCAGTGTCCCGCAGGAATAAGGGTCTGCGCATTGTCCGCGCCAAGCGGGCGCGGGCATATTAAAACGAATACAGCGAGGGTGAGTATCCTGATACAGGTGAATATAAAGCGCTTCATTGTTATTCTCCCATAATAAGACGGCGCCGGTACGGGGTTTCAGGGTTTTACGCTGCGGCAGCCGCACCTTGCAATGCAAAACGGATCGCAAGGTGCGGAACGCGCAGCGGCCCGCCGATTACTTTTTGTTTTTAAGCAGCGCAGCAAAGGGATTATAGCTCATGCCGTCATCGCTGCCCTGATACTGGCGCTCGCGGCGCTGTTCGGGTTTATGCGTCTTTGCGCGCGTCTTATCCGCGCTGTTTTTCTTTACGGATAAGCGCACGGCGCGCACCGCAGGTTCCGCGTCTGACGATACCTGCCGCGCGCCGCCGCCCGCCTGCGGGTGCAGCCGCGATGCGGCGTCGCTTTTCAGAGACAGACTGATGCGCCGCCGGTCGGGGTCAAGGCCGATAATCGTGTATTCTTTTACGTCTCCCACTTTTACTACATCCATCGGGTCTGAAACAAACGAATCGCCCATTTCGGATATGTGCAGAAGCGCCGTTTCCTTGATGCCCAGATCGACAAACGCGCCGAAATCAACAACATTCTTTATCTTTCCGGTTACTTTCATGCCTTCGCGCAGGTCTTCAAACTGCACGACGCCCTGCTGCATAACCGGTTTGGGGTAATCGTCGCGCGGGTCGCGGTTGGGCTTCTGCAATTCTTCTATTATATCGCGTATCGTCTGGCTTCCGATTGCGTATTTCTCTTCCAGTTCCTTTTTAAGCTCGGCGCTCACTTCGCTTTTGTTCTGTACCGCCGGCAGCACCTCTCGCGCCGCTGCGTAGTTCTCCGGGTGCACCCAGGTATTGTCAAGCGGGTCGGCGCTTTCAGGTATTTTCAAAAAACCCGCGCACTGTTCAAACGTCTTTTCTCCCATGCCGCTCACGTTGAGCAGCTCGGCGCGGCTCGTAATCTTGCCGTGTTCGTCGCGATACGCAACAATCTTTTTTGCAAGGGAACTGTTGATGCCCGACACATACTTTAAAAGCGCCGCGCTCGCTGTATTAAGGTTGACGCCGACATTGTTGACAACGGAGCTTACCACCTCGTCAAGCATTTCTGAAAGTTTTTTCTGGTTTACGTCGTGCTGATACAGCCCTACGCCGATCGATTTGGGGTCTATCTTTACGAGCTCCGCAAGCGGATCCTGAATCCGCCGCCCAATCGATATGGCGCCGCGGATAGTGAGGTCAAGGTCGGGGAATTCATCGCGCGCGATGTCGCTTGCCGAATACACCGACGCGCCGTCTTCATCAACGACGGTGTAGCGCACGTCGGGGCAGTGCTCGCTGATAACACGCGACACAATTTCCTGCACCTCGCGTGTGCCGGTGCCGTTGCCCACGGCGATAAGCTGTATCTTGTACTGCAAAACCGCACGCCTGATAGCCGCGGCTGCGCCGTCGGGGTCTGAAACCTGCTTGACAACAAAATCGCCGAGGAACTGGCCGGTCTCGTCAAGCGCCGCGCATTTTGTTCCCGTCCTGATGCCCGGGTCAACGCCGAGCACCCGCGTGCCCTTGATGGGCTGCGTCATAAGCAGGTTGCGCAGGTTCTCGCTGAATATGCCGATGCCGTGCTCGTCTGCGGAATCGGTCTGGTCGCTGCGGATCTCGCGCACGACAGCCGGAGACAACAGGCGCACAAGCCCGTCTTCTATGGCGTCTTTCCAGTACGAATTGACCGGACGGATCTTTTGTTCAAGGAGTTCTATTGCGCCGTCAACATCCACGTCGATAGAAACTTCAAGCTGTCCCTCGCGTTCGCCGCGGTTGATCGCAAGTACGCGGTGGCTCTTTATCTGGTTCAGCGGCTCCTCAAAATCCCAGTACATCTGATACGTGGACGTCTTGGCCGCCTGTTCATCTCCCACGCCGCGCACCTTAATGGAACCCGTGCGCAGATAGAAACCGTGCACGTCGCCCCTGTTATCGGAGTCTTGCGCAGTACGCTCAGCAAGAATATCTTTTGCGCCGTCAAGTGCTTCCTGTGCGCTTGCGACGGAGAGTTCCGGCGTCTCGGGATTCTCATGCACAAACTCATGAGCCTTTGCCTCAAGCTCCGCGTCAGACAGCTGTGTCATCGCATCTGCAAGCGCCTCGAGGCCTTTTTCTGCGGCAATCATGCCGCGCGTCTTCTTCTTTTTCTTAAACGGCGCCCACAGGTCTTCAAGCTCCGTAAGCGTCTTAGCGGAACGAACCGACTCATACAGCGCCTCCGTGAGCCTGCCTGCGGCAAAGATACCGCGAATAATCTCGATGCGCCGCGTTTCAAGATTCACCGCGCTCTTAAACGCGTGATCAACGCCGCGCACCTGCACTTCATCAAGAGAACCGTGCTGTTCTTTGCGGTAGCGGGAAATAAACGGTATCGTGCAGCCTTCGTTTATCAGCGATATAACGGCGGAGACCTGCGGTACGCGGATCTGCATGTCCTTGGCTATATGCTTCATGATTTCGACTTCGTTTACGGCAAGCGAGTCGATTGTTTCCTGATTCAGTTCAATCAATTCTTTTTGCTCCTTGAATGTATAGACAGGGCTTTATTATACGG
>DXHG01000169.1 GCA_019113455.1 Candidatus Treponema faecavium
GCCGGTACGCGGCATCCGGCATACCATCGGTATGCGGCATATCTTCGATATGCACTACAACCGCGACCGCCGCATCAGCCGCGTCTTTTACGCCCGCGCAGCCGCACAATACAAGCGCCGCCGCGAACAGCGCCGCTCCAACATATTTTCGCGTCATACTCAGTCTCTGATTCTTTATTATACCACTGATTGCGCGTAATTCAAGAGGAAACGGCCGCGCTTGCAGCGCGTGTTTTTTCTTTGCAGGTCTCCAGCGGGATGTTTCTACGCTTGCAGGAGGAACTGTTTGGAGCCGCCGGACTTGCACGAAAGCTGACAGCACGGCTTTTAACAAAGCATTGAAAGCTGCGATGGATCGTCACCTTGGCTATAAAAAGCATTCCAACAAAGGAGACGCAAGCGATTTGCTGTAAAGCGGCAAATCTTCGTCCGCGCAACAAGCCGGTACTCATACAGTACTTGCCTGTGAAAAAGTAAATGCAGGAATCCTGCGTACAGCAGGATACAGGCGTACCGCATCGCGGCAGATACATATAGAAAATACTATAATAAGAAGAAAACGCAGATACGATAAAGCTCTCTGTCTCCGTTGAGCCGCTGCAGAGCACAGAAAGCCTTATCTTATTTCATACCTGATTTTAGGATGCGAGCCGTATAGACGGCAGTATAAAAATACCCCTTTTATACTGCCTAAACAAGCTGAATAAAACTTACGCCTTTACCACCGCGCTGATGCGTTCAAGCACCTTTTTACGATCAAGCGGTTTAATAATATAGTTTTTTGCACCAAGGAGCAGCGATTTTTTCACCAGCTCTTCTTTACCAAGCGCGCTGACCATAACAACACGGGCATTCTTATCAAAAGCCATAATCTGTTCAAGAGCTGTGATGCCATCCATACGGGGCATCGTAATATCCATAGTTACCAGATCAACATTAGGACAAAGCTCTTTATATTTATCAACACCCTCTTTTCCGTCTGCCGCAGTCGCAACAATTTCATATCCTTCGCTTGAAAGAATCTGACCTAATTGTTTTGCAACAAACATAGAGTCATCCACAACGAGAACCCTGAATTTAGAACCGTCGTCTTTAATACCTTCAGGCGGCCGCTCGTTAATCGATGGAAAATCCTGTTTTGTTTTCATTTAGCTTTCTCCTTATGTACTACATCCGTTCGCGAATAGCGACGTTAATTTCTACTTTTCCCTGCTCAGTAATCATCGGAACAATCAGGGCTTCTACTTCATGATCCGATATTTCCATTTTTTCACCTGTAAATAATGCAGGCGGAGTCAGGTCAAATCTAAAACCCAGATCATGCAGTTTTGTTACGGCCTGAGCCGTAATCATATTTGCAAGCTCTGTGATTGTTGCCTTTGCAAGATCATCAAATTCTGTAAGCTCTTCCATATTCATTTGCGACGCAATCTTCAAGGCAGTCTCAAACGACATATCAAACAGCACACGGCCTTCAACATCACCGGCAAGACCAACCAGTGTCGCAACTCCCATAACCGGCATGGAAGTAGATTTAAGATATAAATCGCCGCGCCTCACTTCACCGCCTAAGACCTCTCGCAGAATACTGTGAGCCGATTCAACAAAAGGATTAATATACTCTACACGCATGCGTATCCCCCTAATTATTTAACCTTTATTGTTTTGTATAAAAAGCCATATTGTTTTCTGTATGCTCAGACCAGCCGCTGATACCCGCGAGAGACTCATGCTCACCGACTATCAGTATTCCATTGCCCTTAAGCTTTTCAGCAAACTCCGCCAGCAGGTTTTTTTGCGCGTCAGGCGCAAAGGAAGACAAAATATCGCGGGCAAAAATCACATCTACGACAGGCATTGACGTCGCATTCATGCAGTCATGATATTCAAACAAAACCATATCTTTTATTTCCTGGGAGAATGTATATTCCCCGGAAACCTTCTGCGTCAAATACGGCGCGTACCAGCCCACGGCAAGCCGTTCAGGCACAGTAAGCAGCGGCGCATTCGACACGCACAGCAGATCAATATCCTGCGCATAAATCTTTA
Source organism: Candidatus Treponema faecavium (assembly GCA_019113455.1). Classification (GTDB taxonomy): domain Bacteria; phylum Spirochaetota; class Spirochaetia; order Treponematales; family Treponemataceae; genus Treponema_G; species Treponema_G faecavium. The sequence goes on from DXHG01000169.1 coordinate 2,050, forward strand.
TCTTTGCAGAAGGATACCGTTTCTTTAAAAGACAGGCAAGAGAATAAGCCTCAAATCCTTTGCCGCAGCCGGGATTCCACACCATAATCTGACGGGCGCTGTTCTCAGGAAGCGATTTATACACCGCATTGATATACTGTTCAGACCACAGCGCGCCGGTATTGCCCGACAAAAACGGCTTTAAGAACGCTTCGGCATCCTGCTCGCTCTGCAGCTGCACATTCTCCGCGCCGCGCTCTTTCACCCATTCGCTAAACCGGGCCTTAACCCACATTTCATTCACGGATGTAACAAAAAACTTCTTGAGTTTGCCCAGAGAATCGATAACAAAAGAGAAATCGACATTCGGTTCTTCAGAAACCGCAGCCTGCCGCACAGGCGTTTGTGCACTCTGCTGTTCAGCCTGTTCAAATTCAGCGGGAGACGTATTAACCAGCGCAATCTTCTTTTCTTCCGCATCGGCGTCAGTACGGCTGCTGCGCGAACCAAAGATACGGTCAATATCAAGCAGCACATACAGACGATCGTTGCTTTCCACAATACCGTAAATATATTTGATATTGATATCGCCGAACAGCGGATGCGGCGGCTGAATCGAACTGCTGTGGATGCCGACTACTTTATCTATTGCGTCAACAACGACTCCGAACGTCTGATCCTCAATCACCACAATCAGCATGTTCTCAAGATCATCTTCTTTGCGTTCCGGAATCTCAATATTAAAAAACAGCCGCAGGTCAACGATTGGAATAATATCGCCGCGGAGATTATACACACCGAGAACGAACGGCGCCGTGTTGGGAACATACGTAAAGCGGCCGGCTTTCGCTATTTCTTTTACTTTCATAATATCTATAGCGTAATCTTTACCGGCAAGCGAGAACGTAACCATCTTGTAATCGATATTTACAATCTGTTCTTTTCGGCTGCCGTTCTCAGCTTCTGCTGACTGCGCTGCAATTTCTGTTTTTTCAACTTGCGTTTCCATTCACAATACTCCCTACACCGTCTCTTTTTCCCGAGCCAAACGGGCGTTTAGCTCCTGGCGCACACCCAGTTCAAGCAATTCAGACACATCTATAATCAGCGAAACGGAACCGTCTCCTAAAATAGAGGCGCCCGCTATACCGGGAGAATTAGTAAACTGATCGCGCAGCGGCTTTATAACGACGTCCTCCTCTCCGATAAGCGCATCGACCATTACGCCGATTTTCTTGTCGGAAGAACCGACGATAACCACAAAATAGTATTCCGAGTTTGCAACATTCTTTATGTTAAACAAACGGCTCAGCCTGAGAATACTGACAACCTCATTGCGCACGTTAAGTACTTCGTAATTATCGATCGTGTTGATTTCAGAGAGCTTGATGCGATGGCTTTCTATAACAGACGCAATCGGGATGGAATACACCTCGGAACCGACACGGACAAGCAGCCCCTGAATAATCGCGAGCGTCAGCGGCAGACGGATACTGAATTTCGTTCCGACGCCGTGTTCAGACGTAACCTGCACGGTGCCGTTGAGCTTTTCGATCATCGTTTTTACCACGTCAAGACCTACGCCGCGTCCTGACACGTTTGTAATTGTATCGGAAGTAGAAAATCCCGCCTCAAAAATGAGCTGGTACGCTTCCTGATCGGTCAGAATCTTGCTCGGATGGATAAGACCGCGCTTTATCGCTTTTTCGCGGACTTTCGCCACATCAATGCCGGCGCCGTCGTCGGCAATATCGATAACGATCAGGTTGCCCTCATTGCTTGCCTTAAGCAGGAGCTTGCCTTCTTCCGGCTTGCCGGCGGCAAGGCGCTCCTCAGGCGTCTCAATACCGTGGTCGGCAGAGTTGCGCACGCAGTGCATAATCGGATCAAGCAGGTCTTCTACAACCGATTTATCGAGTTCCGTTTCCTCACCTTCGATGACCAAATTGATCTTTTTATTAAGATCACGCGAAAGATCGCGCACGACACGCGGAAAACGGGAAAATATCTGGCTTATCGGCACCATGCGGATTTTCATCACGCCTTCCTGCAGCTCGCTTGCAATGCGGCCCAAGTTCTGCGTAGACGTTCTGAATCTGCCGGAAATCGCCTTAAACGACGCCTCAAACGCATCAAAATACGACGTAAGATCGCCGAACTCGTCGTTCATTGAGGCTTTAATCTCTTTGAGCGAAACGCCGTTCTGTATCTGCTCCAGATACACCGGCATCTGTTCAAACATGCTGCGGATTTTTTCTTTATAATTGCCGTCAAGTGTCTGCAGCTGCGCCTGCAGATCGCCTATCTGCATTGCAATCTGATTAAACGACGCTTTGGTAATAACCGTCTCGCTGACCAGATTCAGCAGATAATCGATGCGCTTGGAATCAACACGAAGGATACTGCCGTTATTGCCGTGCCCGCCTGACGCGGCGGCAGGCTTTTTAGCGGCATCGCCGGCTTTTGCCTGCGAAACACCGGCGGGGCTCTTCTGTACTGAAGGAGCAGGAGCGGGCGTTTCCGTTTTCCGTTCCGCTGCCGGTGCGGGAGCAGCGGCAGCCTGCACAGAAGACTGCTGCACAGAAGCCTGCTGCGCCGGAGCCTGTTTCTGCAAAGCCGGCTGCGCCGCGGGAGCACCCGCCGTCGCTGAGTCAAGGTTCTTTGCATCAACGCAGGTTGTAACGTCCGACATAAACGCCGTGTCTTCAAGCTCATCCTGCGTCGCAGAAGAACTCAAGTAATATACAACCGTCGGATGAAATTCATCTTCATAGAGCGCATCAAAATCAGGAATTGTGCGCAGCACCACGCCCTTTTCTTTAAGCGCGGCAAATATCTGAATACCGCCGACGGAATTCATCGGGTTTGATTCGTCAAACTGAACCGTAATGCCCCACAGCTGCTGTCCGTCCGAGCACGCGTGCTTGAGCTCAAGCAGATCGTACTCCGAAAGTAGCGATTCAGGCGGCTGTATATCGCCTGCCTGAGCGGCGGCGGGTGCCGGAGCCTGCTGCGCCTGCGCAAGTGATACCGGCGGCGTTTTCGCCGCGTGCGCTGTTTTCTTGTCTGCCTTTTCGGGAATAAAAGAGCGCAGACGTTCTTTTATCGGTTCCACATCTTCACTGTATACAGAACCGTTTGAACGCGCTTCGAGCATAGCCTTGATCACATCGATAGAAGACAGCAGAACATCGACTACCGGTTCTGTCACAGCGATTGTGTTGGAACGCAGCGCGTCAAGAAGATCTTCTACCACATGCGTAAATTCGGCAAGCTCATTCATTTCAACCGTTGCCGAACCGCCTTTCAGCGTATGCGCCGCGCGGAAAATTTCGTCTATCGCCTCATGGTTAGACGGATCGTTTTCAATAACCAGCACATTGCTTTCCAACGTGTCAACCTGCTGTTCCGCTTCACTGAAGAAATCCTTCAGCAGCTCCTCATTATTGATATCAAGGTAGTCGCTCATGATCCTATATTTTATACTTTCCATGACATAAGTCAAGGGTGAAAATTGCAGGACTGCGGCGTTTACTTTGCGCCTGCCCGCGCGGCGGCGCCATGCGGTGCGGAATCCCGGCGTTCACTGCAAATTTAGCGCCGCGCGCCGCCGTTTTCAGCCGACTTTTTAATCTGCTCGTGATAAAAATAGTTGACAATGACCGGCGGCGCGTCAAACGGCCGCTTCATGCTGTCGTCGTTTGTTGCGTAGTCAAGCCCAATCTCTGCGGCATGGCTTTTCAGTTCCGCATCAATCTGTTCCCAATACGACCTGTCTCCGCGCTGATATATATCCTGATACAGCGGCACAAGCCGCGGGTGCTTTTCACGAATATAGTCCATGATGACCGGCTTATAGCTTCCGCGCAGATTGAGATTTTCAAGCCAGATCAGATTGCACCTGTCCCTTGTCCGCGCGATAATCGCCGGTACATCGGTGATTCCCGGGAATATCGGCGAAACAAAGCAGGTAGTGCGCACACCGGCGTCGTGAAACGCTTTCATCGCGGCAAGCCGCCGTTCAATGCTGACAGCGCTGTCCATGTCGTTTTTGAACTCCTCATCAAGCGTATTTACCGACCACGACACGCGCGCGTCGGGAAAACGCTTAATCAGATCCAGATCCCGCAGCACCAGATCGCTTTTAGTCGCGATGCTCAGCCTGATTCCGCTTCCGCACACCTGCTCAAGCAGTGTGCGCGTGCGGCAGAATGTTTCTTCCTGCGGCAGATACGGATCGGTAACGGAACTCAAAAACAGCTCTTTGCCCGCATAGCGTTCCGGATGCGTCAGTATGGGCCACCCTTTCACATCAAGAAAGCCGCCCCACGGCTCTGGATGGTTGGTAAAGCGCTTTATAAAAGAAGCGTAGCAGTACCTGCACCCGTGCGTGCAGCCCACGTACGGATTTACGGAATAGTCGCTCACCGGCAGGTTTGATTTGGTGAGCACACTTTTTACGTTAATTTCCCTAATAACCGGATCTGTCATGGCACCTCCGCTCTGCTATTGAAATAATCAATTTCCCTTGACAGAAGCGCGTGTGCAACCAAAGCGCATACAGACTGCGCGCCCGTATCGTAGCAAAAAGACCCGCACGGATACCGGGCGCACAGACGCCAAGCCCTGATACGCCCTTCTCTGTTACCGGTGCTCATTGAGCCCGGTCGTGTACACGGTACCGGTTGGCTCCGCGCGTTCTGCACTATACTGGATTATGCGTATCTTTTTTTGTACGGTATCTATCTCAACTTCATACCAATAGCCGTCTGATTCGCTGCGGTGTATTGCGGCTGCATTAAACTCTGCCATATCAGACTGATGCCGGTATATGATGTTCCCCGCATGATGATGACCGGTAACAATGAGCGACACATCATGCTCATCCATAATGCGTAAAAGCCGGTTTACTTCTTTGGGATCCATACCAAAGATAATAAGCGTTTTATCGAATACGCCGCCTGACGTCACTATCTCATGCGCAGCGATAATGCGGTACGGTCTGCTGTCAGCCGCGAGCGCCTGTTCAAGCCAGCGCAGCTGCTCGCCGCCGAACGTGCGCATTGAGTTGTCAAGCTTATAAATAGACAGCGGTCCATACACATAATGCGCCATGCGTCCCACGCCGGCATCCGCATGAAACACCGACAGATAGCAGTCAAAATCAGATGACGTGTTGTTGTACAGTTCATGATTTCCAATAGCGTAGATATGGTTTCCGTGCATCTTATTTGCCGCTCTCGCATAAAACGACAGTGCCTTTTGCTGCCACAGGCGCCCGCTGTCAATAAGATCGCCGAGATTCACCAGAAACGGGTAATCGCGGTCATCAAGCCATTCAAGAAAATTGCTGTCATACCAGGCTGCGTTCTGCGCCGGGCGGTCAAACTGCATATCGGCGATGAGCGGAAACCGTATAACACCGGAATTGTCGTACGGCAGTACATCGCTGCTTTTTTCGGCGATGATACGTCCGTCTGCTGTCTCTTCAGATACCGTCCATGCTGACTGACCAAGATCAATGACGCGCATAAACGGATTTCCGGCAACGCCTGAAGAAATAGACAGACTTAAGTCGCATGACACTGACGCGCACACCGCGGCAATACAAAGTGCAGTTACTATCCTTTTCACTCTGTTCCTCCGATAAACCGGTATCCTGCGCGGACCGATATTTTGTCGATTACGGTGATGCGGTTTATTACAATCTCTGCTGCGCCGACATAGCCGTCGGCAAAAAACTCGTGGTTCCGGGCTATCGTCAGCGATAGGCGCACGCCGGCGTACGGACGGAACTTGAATGCACGGTCAAGCGGATGATTAAACGAAGCAAACACCGTTGCCTTAAACGGGTCAAAGCGGCAGGTACCCCAGATCGCCATCGACGGCGCGACTGCCCACGTGACAAGCGACGAGTACGGACTGTACAAAGCAGAAACCTGCAGCAGCAGCGCATAACCGAGCGTAAACCATGACCAGGTAAAAGACTGTCGAAAACGGTATGCAAGCGCCGTCATGCCGCCCTCGCTGGGCACGTACTCGGTATACAGTTCGGCATCATGAACCATGTTCAGGTGCGAAAACGTATAGCGGAGTGTGCAGTCAAGCTCTGCCGCCGGCTGATACTGAAACAGCATGGCAAGCGGGCCTGCCGTACCTACTGCGCCATACACAACCGGAATCGGGGCTGTCGGCGCCGCAGACCAGCCCATAAAAAGTCCGAACGACCAGGGGGGCGATGCAGAAAGCGTAAAAAGAAATACCGTACCCAACACACAGAGAGCAATCGCTTTACGTATACGGCTGCACATGAGTTATTCCTTTTTGTGATAACACGTTTATAGTAAAATACCGCATCTCAGACGCTGCGTCAATGCTACATGAGGGAAGGATATACACAGTACAGCTTTTTTATACGTTTCACAGTGCAGTATGCCGCACCGACTGCCGTGTTTTTGTCTGTCTGCACAGCGCTGCAGCGTCTTTCCGGCGGCAGAAGGTTTGCCAATCAGTGGTAAACGAAGTTTGCGGATTTCCCGTTTATAAAATAAAATTTTGCCGATGGGAAAACAGGAATTTTGCCGTTTACCCCGAGTGAATTTTGCCGATGGCCAGCGAGACACTTGCCGACGGCAAAATTCTTACCCGATAAACGGCAAAATAAAATTTTGCCATCGGGAAATTTTTTATTTCCTATCGGCAGATACCATCTGTATAAACAAAACGTGACAGGCTTGCCACTGCCCCAAACATATACGGTAACTTGCCGCGGATATTCTTCAGTCAACGCACCTCCGCCTCGCTGCCTGACAGCCTGCAGACTTGCTGCGTAGCCTGCCCCTCCCCAGAAAAACAACTTACAGAGAACAAAAAAGAAAAAAGCCGCGCGTACCAACGCAATAATCACCCCGCGGGGACCCGCAAAGAAAAACCGCCCGCGTGCAAGCGCAGAGAAAATACCGATGCTCTGGCATATTCATATATAAAATTGTTTCTTCTTTTAAAATATGATATGGTTATAACCGTTAATGATATATATCAGTTTTACCCGCAAGAGGTTGTTTGTGACAAAACGATTTTTCAAGGCAGCACTGCAGTGTGCGTTTATATGGATGTGTTTTCCGCTGTGTACGGTATATGCCGCCGTTTATTTTAACGGCTTCAGCGGTACGGCAGTCAGGCTCGGACAGGACGCACAGGATTCGCTGCTGAACGCCGGCGCAGCGACGTTTTTTTCAGGGCAGCTTGACTGGTCAAACATCTTCACGCTGCGCGCCGCGCTGACGCTCAACACGCCTGACACCACTGTGCTGAGCACGGACATTTATTCCGGCATACCATCGTTTCTGCGCCTTGACGAGCTCTCACTGACGGCCAAGATACACGCAAATGATCTGTCGCACTACGTGAGCCTGTATCTGGGAGACTTTGAGCCGCCGGGCTCATCGCTGTTCATGCAGCGCCAGTTCGGCGCATATCCTGCGGAATCGGTTTTTTTGCAGAACGCGGTTTCAAACGACGGCGCGGCAATGTACAGCGCTGCCGGCATGGGCCTTTCATATACGCTGAAATTCCAGCAGCCGATGGCTGCCCGCCTCTCGCTCTATGCAAAGCGCTACAAAACGGCGTTTGATCTCAACGCAGACATTCGCTACGCCGGCGTGTGGCAGCAATGGAGCCTTGACGCCCTCATCGGCGTTACGTTTCCCGTAGAAAAGATTGACAGCGGCGGACAGGATGTGTTTATGCTCATTAACACCGCGGATCTTCATGCCGTGGTAAGTGCGCTCATCGGCAGCGGGTATTCACACTCGCTTTTTATGCAGATAGGAATATCGCGGCTCCGGCTCAAGCCTCTCCAGGGAGAAAAGGTGTTTTCGGTTGATAACCTCAACTTTATCTTTGAGCCGCGTTTTATGTTCGGCAGCGTCAGATGCAATTTCACGCTCTTTAACCTCGCCGAAGATCAAGCGCAGGAGCTCTTCTTTGTACAGAATCCGCTGGGCGTTTCGTGTTCCGTATTCAGCGATCTCATCCGGGCGGGCTCTCGTCAGATAACGGCCGGCGGACATGTTATCCTTACCGGCAAAGATATCGGACTTTCGACACTCACTGAGCTGGGACTGGAAAACCTCAGCCTCAACATCACGCCGTTTGTCTCGCTTCCGGTGTTTTCAGGCACATTTACCGGCGCGCTTACGCTTGATGTGCTTAATATCACTAACTTTGCGCAGAGCTTCGGTATTATGGCAAATTACAAAATATATCTGTAAACATAAAAAAAGCGGCGGTACGTTTACTGCCGCTTTTTTACTGCGCGCCGTCCTGGCTGTGTTATACGGAAAAACGCGCAAGGCGCCCGCAGGCTTCCGCAACGTCTTCCTGATGGCCGAACGCGCTGAACCTGATATAGCTTTCTCCGGCAGGGCCGAATCCGGCGCCGGGCGTGCATACGACATGGCACTCGCAGAGCAGGCGGTCAAATATGTCCCAGCTTTTTCTGCCGGGAAAGCGAACCCACACATACGGCGCGTTGTCTCCGCCGTATACTTCAACACCGGCGGCAGAAAAATTGCTTTGCGACAGCGCTTCGCGGATGCGGCGCGCATTTGCCAGATAATAATCGGTGAGCGCGCGCGTTTCTTTCTGCCCTTCCGCGCTTAAGGAAGCAAGGCCGCCCTGCTGCGCAATATTTGACGCTCCGTTAAAAATCGTGTTTGTAAGCCGTTCCCAGCTCCGCGCTACGGAAGAACCGTCTTCATACGTCAATTCTTTCGGCACGACTGTCCAGCCCAGCCGCACGCCGGTAAAACCGATCGGCTTTGAAAATGAGTTGATTTCTATTGCACATTCCCGCGCGCCGTCTATCTCAAATATCGAGCGCGGAAGCGAGGGATCCCTGATATATGCGGCATACGCGGCGTCAAAAATAATAACCGATTTTTTTGCCCGAGCGGCGGCAACCAGCGCCGCAAGCTGCGCCTTTGACGCGACGGCGCCGGTGGGGTTGTTCGGCGAGCAGAAGTATATAAGCGCGTTTTCAGGAATAACGGATAAATCCGACGGGAAAAACTGGTTTTCCGCCGTACACGGCATATACACAACGCCTTCATAGCCTGAGCCGTCGACCCGGGCGCCGCCCGCCGCGCCTGTCATCACGGAGCCGTCAACATACACCGGATACGCCGGATCCTGCACAACGGCTGTAACGCCGCTTCCGAACAGCTGCTGAATACGGCCCACGTCGCATTTTGCACCGTCCGATATGTATACTTCGCCTGCGCTCACGGCGCCGTTATACAGCACCTGCGCGATTTTATCGCGGAGCTCCATAACACCGGCGGAATCATCGCCATAGCCGCTGTAGCCGGATTTTGTGCCGAGCGCCTGCGCATACTGCGCCATTGCAGTGCAGATATGCGGCGTCAGCGGTTCCGTCGTATTGCCGATACCGAGGCTGATAATGCGCGCGTCAGGATGCGCCGACGCGAACGCCCGGCGGCGTTTGGCGATTTCCGGGAATAAATACCCGCTGCTCAGTTTTGCGATATGTTCGTTCTGTTTCATTATCCTACACCTGTGTATTCAGTCTTCCACCGATAAAAGCAGTTCGTCAAGCGGCTTTCCCGGCGGCACCATCGGCAGCACCATTTCATCGATATACATATTGCAGTCGATGACGGCCGGTTTTCTTTCTGAAATTGCCTGCGTAAACGCCTGTACAAACGAGTCTTCCGCTGCGGCGCGGTAGCCGTCAATACCGTACGCCTGCGCAAGCTTAACAAAATCCGGCGCAAAGTCGAGCGTCGTCTCCGAGTACCGTTTATCGTAAAACAGGTTCTGCCA
>DXHG01000170.1 GCA_019113455.1 Candidatus Treponema faecavium
CTGCAATCGCGTCGCTATCTTTTCGGCCATTTTTTCCGATGTGCCCAGAATGAGCACCTTTTTTATATGCAGCCGCTGCAGGACTTTTGCGGTTTCGTCGCGGTGGCGCTTATCGTCAAACAGCGCGACGCGAACCGCGCCCATGTATGTTTTTTCGCGTTTGGCCGAGTGCCCGGCAAGTATTTTGTCCTGCTGAATCAGGAGCCCGTCGTCGATAATGACGTCTATGCCGTATTTTTGCGCGAGCAGTTTTGCGCGGAAACTTTTTCCGGTGCCGCTTGGGCCGACAAGCGCATATACGGTGATGCCTGTCATTTTACGCAGCACATTTTGTATGATATTCATAACGCAGTATCCAGTATTGCCTGTAGTATAGAATTATTAGCGATTTCAGGCAAGCTGTTTTGCAGTATGCGCATAAACGGCTTTGGCGGCGGCGCCTGCACGTGCGCAGGGATGCCAATCTCGTTGTGTTCCGGCACGGTTATGCGCCAGGCGTGCAGAAAAAGCGACTGGCTGCCTGACACGGGAGCGGCGCCGTAAGCGGTGTCTCCTGCAAGCGGAAAGCCGTGCGCGCTGCTGTGCGCCCTGATCTGATGTTTGCGGCCGGTAGCGATGACAATGTGCGCGAGCGTTACGGTGCGCCCCTGGAACGTTCCGTATGCGGCCGGTGCTATGGCGGTGAGCGCGTGCTTGCCTTTTGCCGTGAAAGCCGAGTTTTGCTTCTCAGCCGCGGCTGGTATTGTTACGCGGTGAAACCGTTTTTGCGGCTGACCGCCGTACGGACAAACCGCATCCTGCCATACGCAGGCGGCAGGGAGTCTCCCCTGAACAAGCGCTATATATTCTTTTTGTATGCGGTGCAGGGCAAGCGCGTGTGAAAACCACTGTGCGCCGCGCAAATTTTGGGAACACACAAGGATTCCGGTTGTCTGACGGTCAAGCCGGTGGAGCGGCGCGGGCGTAAACGACAGAGACTGCCGCAAGCCGTGTTTTTCTGCATAATCGGCTTTTATTGCATCCGCGACAGTCATCCCGCCGCCGCCCTGCACGGAAACGCCGTACGGTTTGTTTATAATGCGCACCGCATCATTGCAGAATATATCTGAAAGCTGTATGCGGTGCATTTCTTTTGGCGCAGGAGCGGCGGGTGCAGCCGGCACTAAAAAATCAGCTATTGCGACAACATCGCCGGCGTGCAGCCGGTATGCGGCGTCTGCTTTTTTTTCATTGACGCGTATGAGTCCTTTTCGTATATGAGCGTATATGCCGCCGAGCGGCTGTTCTGCCAGATAGCGGCGCACGACACGGTCAAGCCTGCGCCCGTCATCGTCCGTCGCGGCGGAAAATGAAAGAAATTGCATAGCGTCTTATCCCATGACCAGTATATGTCATATGCGCGGATAAGTCACTACAGGTCGCTGCAAAAAACTCGCCGCTGCTGCCGTGCGCGCATATGGAGTTCTGTCTGCCGCCGCCCTGCACAAACATCACAGGGACTAGACGAAACCCGTGTTTTCGGTAAAAATAACGCAGTATGTTGTCTGAGGCAGGAGCGCAGTTTCGGTTATTATTCTCAAATCCGGTATTTCTTGCGTGTCTTTTCAGCTGGTTTTCAGCGCAATTTATAAAAACGGTGATAAAACTGTTTGCCGGACAAGTGAAAAATATTAAACAGCTGCTCGAACTGCTTATCTGGCGTACCGGCGGTATGCCTTCAAGCCACTCGGCGCTGGTGTGTTCGCTGAGTACGTCGATCGGCATACATGCGGGGCTCAATTCCGATATTTTTATTTTATCGCTGTGTTTTTCAATGGTAGTGATCCGCGACGCACTCGGCGTCAGGCGCGCGAGCGGCGTGCAGGCCCGCGTGCTGAACGAAATAGGGGAATCGCTTGATAAACAGGATATTTTGTCATTCAAACCGATAAAGGAAGTGCATGGGCATAAGCCGCTTGAAGTGTTTGTCGGGTGTTTCCTTGGTATCCTGATCGGCATTGCCTTTTCCACAAAATAACGCTTGCAGAAAAATTGTATGATATGATGTTTTCAAAAAAATGGGTGTTCAGAATTTGTTCTCTGGCATGGCTGTGTATATACACGCTGCTGATGTTTATGCAGAAACCTGACTCAGGCAGAAAGTTTTGGGATGGATACGAGGTGCTTGCCGTGCCGGTAAGCGTTGCAGAAGCTGCGGTGCTGCAAATACTGGCGGAGCACGGCGCGGCAGATGTTATTTCTGAATCGACTCAGCCGCCGCTGCCGGTATCCCGCCTTGCTCCTGTTCAGTATGTAGCTGATGGCGAATCGGCGGATACGGTGCTTCCTGGTGCGTATCATCTGTGGAGAAACCGGTATTTTCAAGATAAAAGCGGCTTCTGTCAGCTGTTTTATATTCCCGAAAAAAACTCCGCCGTGATGTCTTCGGTGCAGCATGAGCTTGAGTCGGAGTTTGCAATCCGGACGCTGAGCACGTGCGAGCCGTCTGCCGGATCGTTTACCGCTGTGCAGCTTGTGCAGCTGGCGGTCTGCCTGTGCATATGGGCAGTGCTCGTGCTGTTTTGCAGGCACAAGCTGTTTTTTTTCATAATAAGTGTGTGGCTCTTTCTGTTCGCGGTCTGTGTTCCGTCTCTCTGCAGCGCCGCTGCCGTATGTATACTGCTGTATGTGTTTTTTCTGCTGCTGCGCGATTGGGATGCGCAGCACTCTGCGCGCGCGTGCATGTCAAATCCGGTTACAGTTACGCTGTTCATTGTCTCCGCCGCTGTCTGTGCGTTTGAAAATCCGGTATTGCTGTTGTTTTTTGTCTCCGCCGCCGCTGCGTGCGCGGCAGCCGGCATGACGGCGTTTTCCATTCATCAAGAATACCGGCGTTCCTATGTCTTTGAGCCGGTGGCAATCAGGCAGCCTGCACGGCACAGCGGAATAACTGTTGGAATGATTGTCGGACTGTGCGCTGTTGCGGCGGGGCTCACGGTACTCTGTCTGTGTGCGTTTGGCGCGCAGCGGCATGGTCAGCCCCAGGAGCAGCTGCTGACTGTTCCTTCTGTTGATGCGCAGCCTGCGCTCTTGATTCCTGCGCCCGATACGTCTTTTCGTGCAAAAAACGGTTTGACGCTTGACGCATATGCCGCCGCGCTGCATGAGATGGCAGAACGGACTGAACTGCCCTCATTGCTTGATTATGTTGCGTGGGTATGGAATACTGCGGTATTCCCATTCAGGAAACTTGGCGGTGAATATGAGCTCTGGCCGCATCCTGACGATACGGTTTCCATTCCTGCTTTTGAACGCGTCGGCAATACCGCGGTTGAGACGCTGCGCACGATGTATGTGTTTGATGAGCGATTTTTAGCTTCTGTTATCGAGCCGCTCACTGAAAAAACAGCTATATCAATAGAAAGACTTCTGGCAATGCAGGAGCAATTTGTATATACTGTATACGCACCGCTTGATACGGCCGTTGCTGAAATCAACTCCGATCATGCTGCCTTTGTAGTATTTGCAGCGCTGATTTCTGCGTCGACAGTATTGTGCATGTTTATTATTGGAAAATATAATGATAGATATTTCTGACATAGCGCCGCATAACAATACGGTACACAAGTCGATTGCCGCTGCCTGTGTTCCGCCGTCTGCCTGTATTCCGCTTTCAGCGGCAAACGGAGATGCTTGTTCGTGTGTATCTCCGCTTGTTTCTGTCGGGGAGCGTGTGAGCGAAGGCCAGCAGATTGCGTCGGCGGGCAGCGCCGCTGTTCCGGTGTTTTCTTCGATACCGGGGGTGGTGCGTGATATACGTCCGGCGCTGGCTCCTGACGGCGTGTTCAGATTGTCCGCGGTGATTGAGCTTTCAGGCGCTTTTTCGTATTTGGGCAAAAAAAAATCTCCGGTTGACTGGCGGAGGCTTTCGCAGGAACAGCTATGCGCCAGCCTTGAAAAACATGGTGCAGTCAATACGTTTGATCATGCGGAATTACTGGCGTCTCAAATAAAACAGCTTCCGCCTGGTTCCGTGCATATCTTATGCGTTCGTTTGTTTGACCGCGATCCTTCTGTTGCGTTGGATGCTTTTCTTTCACAGACATGTGCAGCGCATGTATTGGAAGGCGCCGCCGTTATAGCCGCCGCAGCGGGAATTACGAGGATTCTCTTTGTGTTTGCGTCTGAAAAACAGCGTTCGGCGATGCAGGCGTCCATTGCAGAACAGTGTGCCGGCATGGATACGTATTCGCTGTCTGCTCCTAAACACCGGTATCCACAGGGCGGACGGCAGGAGATTCAGCGGCTGGTAAAAAAACAGAACGCGGTGTCTTTTTGTTCGGAGCTTTCTGCAGCGGATCTCTTTATTGACAGCTTTACGGCATATGCGGCATATACTGCGGTTGTCTCTGATATGCCCTGTATCGACAGTATTGTGCATGTGAGCGGAGACGCTGTACGCAGTTCGGGCGTGTTTCGGGTAAAAACAGGGACGCCCATATATAACCTTATTGAGGAATGCGGCGGTTTTAGTAAGAATCCGGCGCAGATTGTTGTTAACGGGCGTATCCTGGGGACAGCGGTTTCTGATTTGTCGGTTCCGGTTACGAACACGGTTAAATCAATACAGTGCGTATCGAAAAAAGAACGTCCGATGCATATACAGGAATGTATCCGGTGCGGCAGCTGCCGCCGTGCGTGTCCGCAGTCGCTTGCGCCGGATGTATTATATGAACATGCGTATAGAGCAGCTCCGTGCGATTCCGTGTATCTGAAAACTGTGGTGCTGTGCACCTCGTGTATGCTTTGCAATGCGTCGTGTCCGGTTCGTCTTCCGCTGTATCAGGCTATTTGCTGTTTAAAGGAACAGGTGCATGAAAAATAATTTCGCCTATACTGATATTTCACACAAACCGTATGTATTTACGGCGCCTTCCATACGTACGGCGGCGTTGTGTACTATGGCGCTGCTTGTTCCGCAGCTTATTATGCTGGCGGTGCAGGCGGAATACCGAGTGTTTGCGGTAATTGCAGCATCTGTCGCGGCGTGCTTTGGTGCGGAATTAACGGATAAGCTTGTGCGAAGAAGGCCCCGTTTTGATGCGGTATATCCTGCGCTTACCGGTCTTTTAATTGGTATGCTGCTTCCGGAAACATATCCTGCCGCAGCAGCGTTTATTCTTGCATTCTGCACACTGCTTTTGACACGGTATGCGTTTGGCGGTATCGCGGCTTTATGGGCGAATCCCGTTGCAATTACCATAGTCATTGCATTCCTTACCGGTTCGGAATGGTTCCCGTCATTCGGCGTTACTGCCGCAGAGCTGCAGAGCAGGAATCCTTCGCTGCAGTTCGTGCAAAACGGCGCTGCAGCTGACGCTGATATTTTTTTGACGCATTTTTTAAATGATACGATATTCAGGATTCTTGGCACATCCATACCTGAAGGCTATTTTTCTTTTATGTGGGATTCGGGTTCAGCCATTCCTGCATTCAGATTTACGATACTGACGCTTGCCGCATCAATTATACTCCTTGCGTGCGGTATGCTGTCATGGCTTGTTCCGGTATGCTGTCTTTCTGTATATGCGGTACTTGTAAGGATATTTGGTTCGTTTCTTGCCGGCGGAGCATTTGCGCAGGGAGATATTTTTTTTGCGTTCTGTACAGGCGGAACGTTTTTTTGCGCGTTTTTTATACTGCCGTGGTTCGGCACTGTGCCGCAGACGGTGTGGGGAAAAATCATGTACGGTGTGTCAGCTGGTATCGCGGCTTTTTTACTGGCGGGCTGCGGTATGTCGCCGGTTGGGATGGTATATGCCGTTCTTGCGGTAAATCTTTTGACTCCGGTGATTATGTACTGCGAAGAAAGGCTGCTGTATAAAAAGCATGCGCAGATACTGCTTCCGCAGGCTGAGGCGCTTCGGAGGGTGCTGCATGATTAAAAAGGAACTGCAAATAAAACTTATACGCTGCGGAATTTCGGCAGGCATCGTTGTTTTCTTATTCTGTTTGCTGTGGACTGCCGGATATTTTTCTCGTTCGTTCAGAGTGGAAGGGCTTCGTGAGTCTATTTCCACGGTATTGGAACGGCAGTACCCTGCAGGTTATGCCGTATTGGATGAAGTTCCTGTTGCCAATTCAATGGCAATGTCTGCGGCTGTCTATGAAGTGCAGACGCTCAGCGCCGCACCGCAGAGCTACGATTATGTGATGATTGCGCGTGTTACTACTATCTGCGGTCCGAAAGCTGCGGTTTTTTTATATCGTGAAACGCAGCAAACCGCAGAGTTTGTCAATTTTGTGTTTGCAGATGAAGCAGCTGAAAAGCTCATTGATGTTGCCGCACGCAATACGCAGATACGCTATTGGGAACACAAGCTTGCCGGTTTGCTTAGAGTCATACAGGAAGGGAGTTGATCGCAATGCAGCAGAAAAACGATTTTTATATAAACTGCGCGGTTTCTCTTGTTATGCTGGTGCCGGTTCCGCCGCGGTTTGCTTACGGTGTCATTTTAGTGATTATGTTCAATCTGCTTATACTCTTGGGAACACTGTTTAAGCGTTCTCTTGAAAAGCTGCAGATGCAGAATATGCTTAATCCGCTGCTTATCCTTTTTCTGGTATCTGTTTCCATGCTGACCGGCATACTGCTTGCATATTATGATGCCGTGCTGTCTCTGACACTCAATTTTGTGCTGTTCTTGCCGGTATTTACGTCTCTTGTCGTGGGAAAACTTTTGGCAAACAGCGATATGCCGCTTGGTTCGCTTCTGCGCAAAAACATTCTGTACAGCGCTTTTATTACCGGCATATCGCTTGTATTCTTATGCGTAAGAGAGATATTCGGGTATGGCTCAATAACGCTTTTGCATGGTTCCGGCATTGTACAGCATCAGGTAATTCCGCCGCAGTATATGCAGACAGGGATATTCTGGGTAACGATCCCCGGAGGAATAACGCTTGCAGCGCTGCTGCTTGTGCTGTGTACTATTGCACAAAAGGTGTTTTTAGTGAAAAGGGAGCAACAGTAGATATGCTGCAGGGTGTTCTGTATTATCTCATATTCGCGTCCGGCGTACTCATTTATGGAATTGGACTTAACCGTGTGATTACGGCTGACCGTTCACACTGTACGATTCTTATTTTCTTTCGGACATTGATTACCGTTGTGTGTTCTGTGCTGTTTTGCAAGCTGTTTATCTGGCTCTTGCTTGAAGATGCGGGCATGGTTATGCTGTTCCCTTTTTTTTGTGCGCTTGTTCAGATTATCATCTCTGCATTTTGTCAGGTAATTGTCGATTTAACGGCTAAAACTACTGCGGCGGAGTTTTCCGTTTCATTTTTGGCAACGGTGCTCGCTGTTTCAGAGAGCGTATCCGTCGGAGAGGCGGTGCTGTTTGCCGTGTGCTTTGTCTGTTCTTTCTCACTGCTGGTGCCGTTAGTGCAAGTGCTTCGCAGCAGGATTTTGTATGCGCAGCCGATATCTTCGTTTGCAACCGGCGCGCTGCTTTTTATTTCTCTCGCAATTGTGCTGCTTTGCCTTGGGGCAGTGAATGTATCATGGCTTATACCGGGAGTAATGCAGTGATTGTTTCTTTTATATTTTCATTTTTAATTGTGCTGCTCTGCGGTTTGACTATCATATTTATCTATGAAGTTTTAATTCCGGCCATGAAACAGCTGTCTTTATATGTAGGAGAAACTCTGTTTGCGGCTGATGAAATGACGGTTCCGGTGTTTCGTACGGAACAGGAACTCCTGCCGTGCGACAAGAAAGCGGTGGTTCTGTGCAGTCATGCCAAACAATTTACCGGCAGTCCTTTTACGTATGCCGGCACGGCGAACTGCCGGATTTTTGCTGCGGGTATGCACAGCTATGCTGACTGCCCGTTCAGCTGCTGCGGTTTGGGCGATTGTGCGAAAGCATGTCCTGAGAACGCTGTTGCGATAGTAAATCGTACCGCTGTTATTGCCGATAATTGTACGGGATGCGGTGTATGTGTATCTGTGTGTCCTCGCGCTTTGATACGATTGGTGCCAAGAAATGAAAAAATAACACTGTTTTGTGCGGCTTCCAGAGAAACGGTTACGACCTGTTCTCAGTATTTGCGCCATACTGATGAAATTCCGGTATTGCACAGGAAACCGCCTGTTATACATCGTATACGCGCTTTTATCAGCCGCAGACGTCATACGCCCATACAAGAAGATAAGCCGGAGCAGGGGGATATGATTGAATAATATCTGTTTCATTTTTGGCGAACCGTATACAGGCGAGTTTGACAATACAGTTATGGAACGCATATATTCAGAAGTCTTTGCACCCTTGTATAGTTTACTCTATGCTCATCCGCAATGCTATTGGGCATTTTATTTTCCCGGGCCGCAGCTGGAGTGGTTTAAGCGTTTTCATCCGGAATATATTGAGCTGGGCGCCGAAATGTCGAAGCGGAAACAGATAGAATTTATCGGCGGCGGCTTTTATGAACCGATTATGCCGCTGCTGCTGCCGTCTGATAGAGTAGCTCAGCTTGAGCTTATGACGACGACGCTCCGTCATATAGGAGGCAAACGCCCGCGCGGGGCAAAACTTATCTGCGACATCTGGGATCCGTCTCTGATACCGACATTCTATAGAGGCAGTTTTGAATATATTCTGCTTGATTCTTCTCTTATTCCGAGCGGATATGAAATATGCTATCCGCTCCTTGCAGAAGAATTGGGAAAAACAATCTGCGTGCTGCCGGAAACGCAGCTGTATCTGCCGCAGGATGGGGAAACGCCTCGCGTATGGCTTGACCGTGTGAGCGGCGCGCTGCCGAAAACCGATGTGCCCGCCGCCGCTGTGTGCAGATTTGATATTTCTCTGTGTACTCAGCTCATTCAAACAGGCTGGCTTCAGGAATTATGCACCATTCTGCCGTCATATGCCGATACGCTGGCAGCGGTGCTGCCGTCCAAGTATGTCCGAAGCGTTTCGCAAATGACGCCTGTCTATATACCGCCGTCTATACATAAACGGCTTGCGCAGCCGCTGCCTGTGTCCTCTGACACCGCTCCTGTCTCGATACAGGAATGGCTTATTGCGCATCCTCATGCGCGCAATTTCTATATGAAAATGATAAATACAAGCAATTACATTTATCAGAGCCGCGGAGGAGACAAGGCGAGAAAAATATCCGCGCATGAACAGCTGTATAAAGCGCAGAGCGGTACTGCCTGCCTTGGTTTGGGGAAATACGGTGTCCCCGGCACAAAACAGCGGTATGAGGCGTACCGCAATCTGCTGCAGGCGAAACGGTATATAAAAGAAGCAGAAAACAGAACATCTGTAAGCGGTCCGCTTCGTTATGATATGAACGCTGACGGCAGGGTAGAATATATATTTGAGCAGCCGACATACACCGCCTGCATTACGCAGACGGGCGGAAGTATATTTATGCTTGATGTGCTGGATATCTGCTGTACATCCGGTGCAATGCGCGAAACAGCGACGACCGGCACTGAGAGCTCGTATGCACGCAATTTGTTTGTTGATCATTTAATTGATCCTGCATTGTTGGGACAGTACCTGTCAGGAGAATCTGTTGGGGACCCGATTTTTGCAAGCTGTCGGTATACGGATAAACCGTCGGAGCTGTCTAAAAAAGATCTGCAGCTTATTGCAAACGGGTATTATGGGAAAAAACAGCAGCCTGTATCCCTTTGCAAACGATACGTGTGTGCTCCTAATGGTATTCAGGTTCGGTTTGTACTGAGCAATACGGGCGATGAACCAATTGCGGCGGTCTTTGCGACTGAATTAACGTTTGAGATTGCTGCTGCCAGTTCAAAGTCAAACGGAATAACGACAGAAATTCTGCTTAGCGATAACAGTATGTACCGCACAGAATTGCCCGAGTCTGAACATCCCGTGTGTTATGCAGATATTTCTTTTATGCGTTTGTCAAATCAAGCGGCGAATATTTCTTTCGCGTTTGAACCGAATGAACAGGCAGGGTATTGCCAGTACCCCATTTCTTTTTCGGAACAACATGACTCAATTTCTGGGCATGAACAGCTGTGTGCTGCTGCCGAACACGCGCTTTCCTGCACTTTTTACTGGCATGTTGAAATAGAACCACATCATAATATTGAAAAAACACTTTCAATGGGGATAAACACCGCATCAAAACGCCGCAAAAGTGAAAACTCCCATAAAACGGCAGGCGGCGAATAAACCGCTGCGCTCATTTTGCCATAACCCGTTTGCCGTCTTGCGCGGACTGTACAGAGACACGGTTAAGCATGCTCTCAAAGAACGAAAAATGCAGTCTGACAAACAAACCATGTACCGGCAGCGTATGTTATAGTTTCCGGCGGCACAGTTTGGAGCAGCGCAGCTTGCGGATTTTATCGCGCGGTTCTGCGCCTGCCCCGTAAACAGTCCTCCCGCTTTATAGTAAACCGCTCACGCCAGGCTTTCACGTTTTAAAGCTGTGCTCAAAACGTGCGGCTATAAAACCATCGGTGCTGGCAGAAAAGGAGGGGCGGGGCGGAAAACGAATTACAGAGAATAAAACGCTGCGTGCACACGCAGCAGTCGCCGCGGGAACCTGCAAAGAAAAACCGTCCGTGTGCAGCATAAACGCCGCTGCCCTGACGATTGACAGAGTGCCCTATAAAAAACTATCATATTCACACTATGAACCGAAGACTCATTACTTCTGCATTGCCGTATGTCAATAATGTTCCGCATTTGGGCAACCTCATTCAGGTGCTTTCCGCCGATGTATTCGCGCGTTTCTGCCGTAGCCGCGGCTATGAGACGCTGTATGTGTGCGGAACGGATGAATACGGCACCGCTACAGAAACAAAAGCGTTGGAAGAAAAGAAAACGCCGCGTGAATTATGCGATTACTATCACATGATTCATGCGGATATTTATCAGTGGTTTGATATAGCTTTCGACTATTTTGGAAGAACGTCAACGCCGCAGCAAACCGAGATAGTACAGTCGCTGTTTGCCGATTTGGATAAAAACGGCTATATAAAAGAAAACACTATCGAGCAGCTGTTTTGCCCGCATTGCAGCCGGTTTTTGGCTGACCGGTACGTGCGGGGAACGTGCCCGTATTGCGGATACGAAGATGCGCGCGGCGATCAATGCGAAAACTGCGGAAAACTGCTTGACCCCACTGATTTGCGCTCTCCGCGCTGCGCGACATGCGGGGGTACGCCGCATATCAAGTCAACAAAGCACTTGTATATCGATCTGCCCGGTATTCAAAAAAAGTATCAGGCGTGGATGGAGCAGGCGAGCATCGACGGCCAATGGTCAAAGAACGCGGTGCAGATGACGCAGGCGTGGATCCGCGACGGCCTGCATGAGCGGGCAATAACGCGGGATCTCAAATGGGGCATACCGGTGCCCAAGCCCGGGTTTGAAGATAAGGTCTTTTATGTCTGGTTTGACGCACCGATCGGCTATATTTCCATTACAAAGGCGCTTGCGGATACGTTGACTGCGCAAAACAAACAGAGCTTTGACTGGAAATCATGGTGGCTGCCTGAAGAATCCGATGAAGCACAGCGCCCCAAAGTAGATTTGTTCCAGTTTATCGGCAAGGATAATATTCCGTTCCATACGGTTATTTTCCCGTCGACACTTATCGGTTCCGGTCATAACTGGACAAAGCTGTATCACATGTCAAGCACGGAATACTTGAATTATGAGGCGGGCAAGTTTTCAAAATCGAAAGGCATTGGCGTGTTCGGCACCGATGCAAAAGAATCAGGGATTCCTGCCGACATGTGGCGCTTTTATATCTTTTACAACCGGCCTGAAAAATCAGATACACAGTTTACCTGGAGCGATTTTCAGGAAAAAGTAAACGGAGAACTGATCGGCAATCTGGGCAATCTGGTAAACCGCACGACGACGTTTGTGATGCGCTACTATGACGGCGTTATCCCCGATGGTCCGTCTGACGATGCGCTCTGGCAGAAAGCTGCGGCGTCGGAAGCAAAAATAACTGAGCTCCTTGAATGGGCGGAACTTAAAGATGCGTTCCATGAATTATTTGCGCTGTCCTCAATCGCGAATAAGGCGTTTCAGGACGGCGAGCCGTGGAAGACGCGCACGGCAGACCCGCCGCGCGCCGCCGGTCTCATACGGGATTTGTGCTATATCATAAAGGATCTGATGATTATCGCGCATCCGTATCTGCCGCAGTACACGCAGCAGGTTATGTCGTTTTTTGGCAAAACGATTGCCGACAGCACCGCGGGTCATGAACGGTATCCCGACGGGCTTATGTGGAGCGATCTGGGCAAACGGGAAGGCCTGTCTTCGGTCGTGAAATCAGCGATTATTTTTAAGCCGCTCGATGACGCACAGACTGCCGCATTCCGCAAACGGTACTCCGGAAGCCAGGCGGAACGCAGGGCCGCGGAGCAGAAAAAAGATGGCGAAAAACAGATACGCAAGGCGGACGACCCCGCCGCGTATTTTACCGCGAATATTGCATTAAAGACGGCAACAATACGTTCGGTTGAAAAGCACCCTGACGCTGATAAGCTCTACATTGAGAAGCTCGACGACGGCAGCGGCACGGAACGCGTTATTTTATCTGGACTTGTCCCGTATCTAAAGCCTGAGCAGCTGCTTGGCAAGACAGTCGTTATTGCCGATAACCTGCAGCCGCGAAAGATGCGCGGTATCGAAAGCCGCGGCATGCTGCTTGCTGCCGACTATACCGACGAAAACGGCAAAGACTGCGTGGAAGTCCTTGAATGTCCGTGGGCGCCGCCGGGTACTCCGGTGGTGCTTGAGGGTACCCCTGCTGATGGGCAGAAACCGGAAGTAATACGCGCCGATGATTTTTTTGCGGTTGATATTCTCATAAAAGACAGTACCGCAGTAATCGGCGGCAAGGCGCTGACTGCCGCAGGCAGACCGATTACCACCGTGTTTACCAAGAACGGCGGTGTGCATTGATCAGCGTATCCGCTGAACCCGTACCGGCGGCACAGGCAGCCGATGCCGAAGGCAGTGCCGGCTGCCGTTTTTTGCAGACTGAGTTCTGGGCAGCGTTCAAAGCGGCTCACGGCTGGAAACCGTATCGGTTTGGCGTGCGGTATACCGCCGGTGAACGCTCAGGAACTGCCGTGTGTTCTGTTCTTGTTCGGACATTCCGGTTCGGCGCGCTCGCGTATTGTCCGATGGGCATCGATATACCGGTGTGCGTGCCCGGCACCGATGCCGCAGGTATTTCTCTTGATGAGTACCTGGAACTTCTCGTGCAGACGGCGCAGTGCCTGAAATCGCTTTTGCCTGCGCGCACGCTGTGCCTGCGGTTTGATCCGCCGCTTGACTTTGCTTCCCTTGAAGAGAAAAACGCCTGCACGGCGCTCCTTGCCCGCATGCCGCGCATTGCACGCGCGCCTGCCGCGGTGCAGCCGCCTGATACGGTGCTGCTTGATTTGCACTTGAGCGAACAAGCGCTTTTGCAAAACATGAAGCCCAAATGGCGCTACAATATCAGGCTCGCACAGAAAAAAGGTGTTTCAGTCCGCGTCGGTACGGCATCCGACATAGACATTTTTTATCGGCTCTATGAAATAACCGCGCGCAGGGACAATATCGCCATACATGACAAAGCGTATTACCGCGACTTGCTCTGCCGCGCAGAGGAGCGTGCGGGCTCAGGTGAGACGCCGCGCGTTTCGCTCTACATTGCCGAATACGAACACGAACCCGTAGCGGCGATTATCACGCTTTTTTGTAAAAGAGAAGCGGTGTATCTGTATGGAGCGTCTTCAAACGCGCACCGCAACGTGATGCCGGCGTATCTGCTGCAATGGACAGCAATACGCGATGCGAAAGCATACGGTTCGCACATCTATGACTTTTACGGGATTCCGCCTGACAGCGATGAGCATCATCCCATGCACGGCCTGTACCGGTTCAAGACCGGATTCGGCGGTACAATCATACACCGTCCGGGGAGCATTGACGTTCCGTTTTCTTTCGGCTACACGGCGTATACCGCGGCGGAACGCGCGCGGACATTCTGGTTCAAGAAAATAAAGAAGCTTTTTAAAAGATAACCCGCGCGCCTTGTGTCCGCGCGGGCTTTTTCTAAAGGCGGAACTCCGCAGAAGAAACGGCGGTGAGCCCTTTTGAGCGCGCCTGTTCAAGGAACGCCTCGCCCGTCTGCTCAAACCCCGCGACATTAGACGCGCAGTCCGTGAGCAGCACCATCTTGCTGTATGGTATGTGCTGAGAAAGATCCTGCAGCGTGTTTGCAACACAGTGCGACAGCGCCTCTCCGGCAAACACGATAGTGTCGGCGTCTTTTATATTTTCAATAAAGGCAAAATTAGTGCGCGTCTGCGTATCGTGCGGGTCGGGAACTTCCGCCTGTATCGCGCTGTAATGCTCGGTGCGGAAATTAAGCGCCTTGATGACAAAATCGATTGTTTTGCCCGCTGAGGCCTTTTCCCACTCATGCACGGCCTGCCATACCCGCTCTTCGATGCAGTAGCCGGGCGTTGCAACAAGACAGTGCGGCGGCCAGATAGTCAGCTGATAGCGCCCGCGCGCTTCCAAAGACATCAGATATTCACCGGCATACTGCGAAAGGGATGCGTCAACCGGCACGTACGTGCCCGCGGCATAATCGCTGTAGGTGATAATGGTATATGGGGCAGGATGATTGCCCTCAGCATCTTTCCAAAAGACCGGATGCGCAATGTGATAATACGGATGCGTATCAAGCGTCATGTGGATACAGTCTATGCCGCACTGATTCTGCATAATCCAGCGGGCCAGACGTCCGCAGTCGTCTTCGGCATGAGGGACATATAAAGCGCCGCCGGGAGTGCAGAAATCATTCTGCGCATCGATAATCACAACTGCGTTAGCCATGTGCGTATTGTATCGTAAACGCCATATCCGGTCAAGGAATGTATACAGGCTTGGCCTCAGTGCAGCAGCGCTGCGGCCAACTCAGGG
>DXHG01000171.1 GCA_019113455.1 Candidatus Treponema faecavium
TTTGCCGACGGCAAACAGAAAATTTGCCGATTGCAAGTGCGCCGCTGGCCATCGGCAAAATTCATGTCTGATAAATGGCAAAATGTAAAAAAGACAATCGGCAAATTTTTATTTTTTAAATGGGAAATTTTTTGCCGTTGGCAAAGTATCTGACAACGGGTTTAGAGTCTGCACGCCGCACTGCCGCGCGCAGAAAATAAAACGCTTTCATACCGTGCAAGGCTTAGTGCGTGGCGCTGCCGCATACGGCAGTTCGTCTTTATCCGGTTCCTGTTTGTTCTCAAAATACCTTGACATTTTTTTTGTCATAGTACACGCGCGTGATATCTGTATGTATAAAGGCTGTGCAGGTATAGCCTGTATTGCGCCTGAGCTGACAGCGGTGTTTGCGGGAAACGAATACGTGGGCGCCGCAGTGAGCGTGCGGCTTCTGTCTCCGATTATCGTGATTGTGGGACTGGCGCATTTTGTCGGCCTGCAGATATTGTACACAAACAGAAAAGAACACGTATATGCGGCGGCGGTATCCATAGCGGCTGTGGTGAATGCGGCGTGCAATTATGTGCTTATTTCGCGCTGGAGTTATAACGGCGCTGTTGTGGGAACGCTGATAGCGGAAATAACCGGTCTTGCGGTGATGAGTGTTGTCGGCTGGAAGTATATCAGGGAAAGCGGGGCGGTGAGTGCTGATTTGCTGAAATACGCTGCTGCTGCGGCTGTTATGAGCGGCATACTGTATGCGCTCAAACCAGCGGCTGCGCGTCTGCCTGATATGGCGTCAGCGGCAGTGCAGATAGCTATTGGCTGTGCTGTGTACAGCGGCTGTCTGCTTATACTGCGTGATGACTGTGTAAAATTATTGCGGCGAAGACGCGTATGATTGTTGTATTGCTGTTTCTGCAGCTTTTGTTCTACTGCCGCTTGCGGGCAAGCGTTTTGATATACGGGATTGCGTTGGGGACTTTTTCCCATACGCGCTTGAACTGGGCAGCGTACATGTACGCCTCGTCTTCTCCGCCGCATATTGTATACTCAAGCGGCTCGGGAAAATCGGCGGCATCGTCTGCAAGGAACCGTACGACAAACTTGTTTGATTCGTTTGCTTCTTTTACCGCCTGCTTGAGTTCCGCATCGGGCGCATCTGCCGCAATCAGGTATAATACCCGCGACCACAACATATCGCAGAAATAGTCTTCATAATGGCTGTACAGTTCTTCAGCTTTATCATACTGCTTTAAGTCAATATAGCAGTGCGCAAGGTAGTGGCGCGCGCCGACATTATCGCCGGGGCACAGCTCAAGCATATACGCAAATATCTCTGCGGCGGCAGCGCTTTGGCCCATTTCAAAGTATATTTGCCCTTTACTGAACATCGCCCGCATATACGGCCGCGTGTCCAGAATGAGCCAGAAGTCCCCTTTGTTTTTCTCAAAATACGCTTTGCCGAAAAACGTTTCATACATGGTAATTATTTCGTTATAGAGCTCAAGCGCCGACTCTGGGGTCTGTGCCTCTGCTGCCTCGTAAAAGAGCCGCTCGCTCAGATCGAACATTTCCATGAGGGAAAGATATCTTTTTTCTTCGGGACTCTTGAACGGTTTGCGTTTGGTGCTCAAAACAGGCGCTTCATCTACCGGTTCCTGCATCCGCTGTGAGGCCATAAACTGCTTTGGCGTGAACGAATTGCCGGGGTTTTCGATGTCGCTCAGCGTGTGATCATTGAGCACGTAAAGCCCGCGTCTATAAGCGATGGGCAGGATTCGTTTAATGCCGTTCATTCTTGCGGTAGACGAGCGGCTGTAGTTGTTCGCGGCAGACACGTCGGCAAGGTGCGGGGCAATATCGTTTTCATATATCGATAACAGGCCGTCTTTTTCCATGTGCGTTTTGAGCGCTTCGGTAAAGGCTTTGACAAGACCGCTGAGTGTGGTTATGTCTTTTGCCGGTATGACCGTTCCGTAAAAAGAGTACGCGTTGAGAATCACAAAGAATGGTTTATAGTTTATATTGCACATGTCGCACAGCCATTCGCAATAGCGGTTTTCCGCCTGGTTATTGGTGAGCTGCAGGTCTTGTATGCTTTCCTGCGCGTTTTTGGTGAATCGTATAAGCATGGTAATACTCCTGTGTATGAAGTGCTGTATCAGCCCTGTCAGCGAAAACGAAAGTCAGATTCAGTTAAAGTATACCGCGCATGAGGTGTATTTGTCATCCTATGCTGCCCAGAGCTCCGCATTTGCGTTGCACGCGGGCTTTTTCTTTTGTTCTCTATAACTCCCCAGGGCTGGAAGAGGGGCGGGGAAGAGAGGGGAGAAACAACGCCTCTGAAAAAGAGGTTTCTCCCTTCCCAAAAACAAATTACAGAGAATAAGAAAGGGAAAAAAGCGTACATGCACACGCAGCAGCACCCCGCGGGGCCTGCAAATTTAGCGCCGCCTGTGCATCATGCAGTAAATGCAGCTGTTCCGCTCGCTTGAATCTGTTCTATTATCCGGCTATACTGGAGCAGACAGGCGAAACAGAACCGCCTGTGATGTAAGAGTTTATAAGGAGTTGTACTAGTATGAGCAGACAGTATTACATTGCCGGCAACTGGAAAATGAACAAGGTTAAGGGCGAGGCGGTCGAGCTTGCGAAGGCGCTTGTTGAACAGCTGAAAGACGGAAAAAACAAATATATGATTGCTCCGTCGTTTACGAATCTCGACGCGGTGGCGCAAGTGGTAAAAGGTTCCAATATCCTTTTGGGCGCGCAGAATATGTCTACCGAGGAATCCGGCGCGCATACCGGCGAAGTGTCCGTGCTGATGCTCAAGGATTTGGGCGTGCAGACGGTTATCCTGGGACATTCGGAACGCCGCCACATCTACAAAGAAGACGACGCGATGATCAATAAGAAAGTCAAGCTTGCGCTTGCGCACGGGCTTGAGGTAGTGCTGTGCATCGGAGAGCTGCTTGAAGAGCGCGAGGCGGGAAAAGCCGAGCAGGTATGCGAGGAGCAGACACGCAAGGGGCTTGCGGGCGTATCGGCGGCTGATATGGCGAAAGTTATTATTGCGTATGAGCCGGTGTGGGCTATTGGCACGGGAAAAACGGCGACTCCTGAAGACGCGCAGGCAATTCACCAGTTTACGCGCGGCGTGCTTGCTGACATGTATGGCAAAGACGTTGCTGAGCAGACGATTATCCAGTACGGCGGTTCGATGAAGGCGGAGAACGCGGCGGCGCTGCTTGCGCAGCCTGATGTTGACGGCGGTCTTATCGGCGGCGCGTCTTTGAAAGCGGAGACATTCATTCCTATCTGCAAGACATACTAAGCTTGCAGGTATTGGCATACAGGCTGTTTGGGCATACGCTGCACAAACAGCCTTTTTTATGCTGCCGGTGTTATTTTTTGTTATAATTATTAGTCAGTGCGCATTGCTTGCACAAAACACCTATTTAAGCTATTATTCTAGCCAATAATCTGCATACGTGCGGATCATTTTTTCTATATATGAACAGTGGAGTTTTTTAGCTATGGGTGTTATCGGTGTTATTCTGTTAGTCGCGTTTATTATAATCTGTATGCTGCTTGTCTGTATTGTGCTTATTCAGAATGAATCAGGCAGCGGCATGGGAGGCCTGTTAGGCGGAGGCAATTCCATTGCGTTCGGTTCCCGCTCGGGCAATGTGCTGACAAAAACAACATATATTCTGGTAACGCTGTTTTTTGTTTCCACAATCGGGCTGGCGCTGCTGAATAAAACGAATGACGTGCAGCCGCTGAGTACGGAAGCGGTGCAGACCGATGCGAATTCTCTGGAATCATGGCTTGACAGTGCTTCTGCAGAAGACGCGGCAGGTGCTGCGGCGGAGACGGCTGCTGATGAAAACGCTGCTGCGGCAGAAACTGCCGGTGGCGCAGATGACGGAGCTGTCGCTGATACGACGGCGCAGACGGAAACTGCGGCGCAGTAATGTTCAGGAGGCGGTGATGATCCTTTCTAAAGTATTCAGTCCTAAATCGATAAATATAAACCTGCAGAGCGAAGACAAGGATGAGGTTTTTGAAGAGCTTCTTGAATCGATCGTCGTGGTTAACCCGGGACTGGACCGCGGAGATGCACTTAAGGCGCTTCATGAACGCGAAAACAAAATGTCTACCGGCATTATTCACGATATTGCAGTGCCGCACGGAAACTGCAAGTCAGTGAACGGGGTAAAAGGCGCTATCGGCATATCGCATGACGGCATTGCCTACGATGCGCTTGATAAATCAAATGTGCATATTGTTATTATGCTGCTTGCATCTCCTGATGACTGCGAGTTTCATTTGCAGGTATTAAAACGGCTGCTGCTTGTGCTCCAGCAGCCGCATTTCTGTGAGCTCCTTGAACAGCAGGAGTCAGCGGCAGACGTGTACGATATGCTGATGCGGTTTGAAGATTCTGTCGTGGCCGGGGCCTTATAAACGCAAGAACGGTACACACTGTGTTTGGAGGTGCATGATGGCTGAAAGTGATGTGATTGAGCATTTGATATCCGTGGAGCATGAAGCGGCCTCTCTGATGCAGGATGCCCAGATTGAGGCTGATAAGCGGATATCCGCCGCTAAAGTGCAGGCGGATGAGTTATATAAAAAACAATATGAGCAGCTTATTTTGGAGCTGGACGCGCAGTATGAAAAACGCAGCGCCGAGATAACGCAGAAAAAAGATGCTGACTTTAGAGCATACCAGGAAAATATAGAGCACCTGCAGACTGATGAGGCGTCGTTCAATACGCTTCTCGATTCGCTTTTATTCGCACAGTAGTCAGGGGCTCCGCGGTATGGATAGATCAGGAGAGGCTGCCTATATATATGCCAAAGCAAGCGGTATGCTCGCGAAATCGTTTGTCGGCGAGCGTATGTCGCGCGTGCTTGAAGTGCGTTCTCTGGCGGAGCTGTGGTCGCTGCTGTTTAAGACGGAAGTTCCTGCCGTGCCGGAATTTTTTCTTGCACAGAAAATCGAGCAGACCGCCGAGAAAAAGTTTCTTGACGACTATATAAAACTTCTGCGCAGCTATTCGCACCCACCGCAAGTGCTGATATGGCTGCTGCGGTTTTATGATATAGACAATCTCAAAGATATTGCGGCGGCGCTGTGTCTTGAAAAGCAGGATATGCCGTATCTTGCCGATATCGGCAGTTACAGTTTTCTGCACTATAACCGGTGGCCGGACATCGCAGCGATTACGCGGGGTACGCCGGTTGCATGGTATAATGCGGTGCCTGATATTCATTCACAGCATGCGATGGATCTGCGCCTTGATCGGGAGTATACACAGGAGTTATGGCGGTCGGTGGAAGCGCTTGCGGCGGCTGACCGCGAAACGGTTGAACCCCTTATTAAAGAAGAAATAGTCATCAATAATATTTTGTGGGCGCTCAGGCTGCGGATATATTACGGCATGGATGACGATGCCATTAAGGCGCGCCTGGTCAATGCTGCGGTGGGAGAGATTAACGATCTGGCGTCTCCTGCTCTTGCGGTGCTTAAGCGGCCGGTTGATTCTTTTGCCGCGTGGGAAGACTGGAAGTATGCTGATTTGCTTAATCCGCATGAAGAAGGCGCGGTATGGAAAATCGATCCGCGCTGGGTGGAGCTTTCGGCGAAAGTAATGCTTCAGAAAAAGGCGGCTGCTGTGTTCCACAAGGATCCGTTTTCCGTATCGGTGCTTGTGTCATGGTTCAAGCTGAAACAGTATGAACTTAACTGCATACGCACGGTTGCGGAAGGTCTCCGGCTGAATGTGGGAGCGTCTCAGATGGCAGAAGTAACCGGCTTTCATACTCACGCAGCTATTATTAACTAAAAGCGAGGAGGAGCGTTATGGCACGAACTGCGGTGATGCGTCTTGTTGAACTCATGGTAATGAAAGAAGACATCCGCCGTGTTATTGAATACTTAGGCAGAAAGGGCAATTTTGAGTTTCAGGACGGCGTGCGGGACGGAAAACCTGACTCGTCAAACGCCTACAAGGATATGTTTGACCAGCTGCAGGCGGTGCGCTCATATTTGAGTGTCGCCGAGCCTGAGCGCTATTTTGACGATACGGCGCTGCCCAATGCCGACGATATCGCTGACGCCGAAAAACTGTGCGCGGCTGTTTCTGCGCTTAGGGATCGTGAAACAAAGGCGGCCGATACGCTTAAGCGCGTCTCTGATACGCTGACTGAGACAAAGGCGTTTGCGAATCTTAAAGTACCGTATACAGAGCTTGAGCATCTGTCGTTTTTGACGCTGCGCATCGGAAAGATTGATCCTGCGTATTTTGAGGAGCTCGCGTTTACGCTTGGCAGCCGCGCCGTTGTTGTTGCACTGGGAGACGATAAGTCGCGCGTGCTTGTGGCTTCGTCAAAGAAAGGCCGGTTTTCAGTAGAAACCGAGCTGAAGAATTTCAATTTTGTACCACTGTCTGTTCCCAAGGATTTTAAGGGAGTTCCCGACGATATGATTACGGGTCTTGAGCGCGAAAGAAATGAATTGCAGTCGGCCCTTGACGAAATCGTTGCCGAACGGCGCAATTTTGCGGAGACGCATGAGACGCGGCTTTTAAAGCTGCTGTGCAGTTTTTCTATCGGGATGCAGATTCAGGTTGTTGAAGATAAACTTGAATCTACGCAGCTTGTGTACCGTATTACCGGCTGGGTTCCGGCGGCGGACGCGCAGGGCATGATGAAGGATCTGGACAATCTGACGGAGGGCAGAATCGCCGTGAGGCTGTATGTGCCTGAAGAAGTGCCGTCGGTGATAAACGGCCGGGAGAAAGTGCCGGTAAAGCTCAAGCACGGCAAGTTTGTCGGCAGTTTTGAGCGCATGGTGTTCAGTTACGGCGCGCCGCTGTACGGCACGATTGATCCGACTCCTATCGTTGCATTCTTTTTTACACTGCTGTTCGGCATTATGTTCGGCGATGCGGGGCAGGGGCTTGTCTTTGTGCTGATAGGGATACTGCTGACAACAAATGTGATTAAACGGTTTCCCGCGTGGAACAAATTCGGTCCGATTTTTATTGCTATCGGGATTTCAAGCACGATAATGGGGCTTTTGAACGGCGAGTTTTTTGCCAACAGCGAGGTGCTTATTCCGTTCGGTGAGTGGCTTACCGGTCTGTTCGGCGAACCGCGGGAGCGGGTGCTCGAGCTGATGCCGTCTGCCGATACAATCGGCAAGATGTTTTTGTTTTTTGTGTTTACGATGGCAGTCGGGTTTATTATCAATTCACTGGGGCTGATTATTAATATTATCAATCAGTTTTCACTGCATCGGCCCGGAAGGGCGCTGTTCGGAAAAACGGGTCTTTCAGGTGCGCTGTTTTTCTGGTATGTGATTGCGATGGCCATCCGGCTTGTCGTTGTGCCGGGTGCTTCGATACAGTGGTTTGACTGGGTTGTTATCGCTGTAACGCTACTCGGTGTATTCCTTGCGGAACCGCTTGAGCGGCTGGTGGAAGGAGAACGCCCGATGTTTAAGGACGGCGTTTCGACCGGCATTATCGTGGGATTTGTTGAAATCCTTGATACGGTATCCAATTATTTTTCCAATACGGCGAGTTTTCTGCGTGTCGGCGCGTTTGCGCTTGCGCATGTTGTGCTCGGGTTTATCATTTTTTCCATGTCGTCTCTGGCGGGCGGCGCCGGAGGACTGCTCATTACGGTTTTGGGCAATGTGATTGTTATTGTGCTTGAAGGCATGGTTGTAGCCATTCAGGTTATCCGTCTTCAGTATTATGAATTCTTTTCAAAGTTTTTTACCGAAACGGGCAAGGAATTCAGGCCTTTCCAGTTTCGTTATAAAGAATAATATCCGCGGACAATGCGGTAAGGAGTTTTGTATGAAAAAGAAAATCATTGCTGTCGGTCTTATGCTGTGTTTTGCTGCTGTCGGGGTTTTTGCAGCTGATGCGGGCGCCGCGGACGCCGCTGCCGGTTCAAACGCAATCAAGTATATTGCCGCCGGATTGTCTGTAGGTCTTGCCTGCATTGGCGGTGGCATGGCTGTCGGCAAGATTGGTGCCGCGGCTATGGGCGCAATGAGCGAAAACGCAGAACTGTCTGGTAAGGCGCTGCCGTTTGTCGGTCTTGCAGAAGGTATTTGTCTGTGGGGCTTCCTCGTTGGTCTGCTCTGCCTTGTTCTGTAGGGTTTCGCTGAACCGTGAAATATTATCTGATAGGCGACCGTGAGCTTGTTCTTGCTTTCGGGCTTGTCGGCGTTGAAGGTACCGCTGCCGTAACACGTGATGAGGCGCTTGCCGCTTTTGACCGTGTTACCGGCAGGACAACGGGAAAAAACCGGATGCCCGATGCCGGCGAAAAACCAAAGGTGCTTATATTGACAGAAGAAGTCTCCGCCCTGCTTGAACATGAAGTAAAGGAATGGCAGATGGGCGGTAAGGCGCCGCTGATCGTTGAGATACCCGGTATTCAGGGGCATTTGGAAGGAAAAAAGAACCTGACTGATGCGATCCGCGAGGCAGTCGGGATTCAGGTATAACCGCCGCTGCCCGCCGTTCAGGCTATACAGCATGGTATGGCGGCAGTGCAGTAATGACTATACAGACCGTTTTGCGAGAGGGTCGTTTTATTAACTATGGAAGAACTTCGTTCAACAGAAATTCTCGATAAAGAGATACAGGAAGACGCAAGAAAAAAGGCCGGACGTATTCTGCGCGATGCAGATGCGGAGGCTGCAAAGATACTTGCTGCGGTTGACTCCCGTGTCGCCGCGATTCGCAAAGAAAAAGAAAATGCCTACGAGCAAAAGATCGCTGCGTTTAAGCGCGATGCCGAAGCGGCGCTGCCGCTTGAAGAAAAACGCTTTTTAGTTTCTTTTGAAGGAAATGCAGTATGCGCTGCTATCAATAGCTATTTAAAAAATCTTGCCGCAGAAAAGCGCCTTGAACTGCTTGATCATCTGCTTGTCCGAGCGGCGGCAGTGATTGCCGGCAAACAGGTGAATGCGGAGTTTTTTGGCATACCACAGAAAGCTGCGCTGTTTTTGCTGCAGAAACGGTTTGGTTCAGGCGTTCAGTCGTGCACGGAAATTGCTTTTGAGAAAACAGGGCTCGCCGGTATCTCCGGTATTGATATTCACGAGGGCATGGTTCTTGAAACCGCCGACCGGCAGATTCGCTGTAGAATCACGCTTGATGAACTGGTTTCCAATGTTCTCAATGAATCGCGCGAAGAATTGACTCGAACGCTGTTTAGTGGGAGGCTTCCGCAATGATCGAAGGCAAAATTACCCGTATATCAGGTCCTATCGTATATGCCGAAGGTCTTGATGGCTGCGGTTTGTATGATGTTGTCGATGTCGGCGACGCAAAGCTGATCGGCGAGATTATCCGTCAGAAAGAAGGTATCGCGACTATCCAGGTTTATGAAGACGATACCGGTATGCACGTAGGGGAAAAAGTTTCATGTCAGGAACGTCCGCTGTCGGTTCGTCTTGGGCCCGGACTGGTCGGCACTATTTATGACGGTATTCAGCGTCCGCTTGCGTCTATTTTCGGCGAGTCGGGCGCGTTTTTGCTGCCGGGACAGCGTACCGAACCGCTTGATGCTGCAAAAAAATGGGATTTTGCGCCGGTGTTGAAGGCGCAAGACCAGATTTATCCCGGGGCCGTTATTGGTACCGTGCAGGAAACGTCTTCGATACTGCACAGCATTATGGTGCCGCCTGATACGCGCGGACGGCTGCTGGCAAAGATATCGCCGGCCGGAGCGTATACGATCGATGATGTTATTGCAGAGACCGAGCTTGGCGAAAAAATATATCTTTCGCAGTACTGGCCGGTGCGGCGTGCGCGCCCGTATACGGCAAAGCTGACAGTGTCGGAACCGCTTGTGACGGGGCAGCGTGTTATCGACGTGTTTTTTCCGCTGTCCCGCGGCGGCA
>DXHG01000172.1 GCA_019113455.1 Candidatus Treponema faecavium
GCCCAGAATACGCACCTCGTACCCCTGCGCGCGAAGCTCCCGCGCGCGGTTAACAACGTTCGCCTCGCCCACTTCCGCACGCACAACTGCCGCGCCGAACGCAGCGGCAATTTTGTCAATGCGCAGCGACGTCGGGTCGTTTACGGCGACGGCGAACCGGCAGTCTGCAAGGCTCTCTTTTGTGCCGTCGCAGCCATGCAGATAGCTGCTGTACGCAAGCTCCGCTATAACGGCAAGCGCAAACCCTTCCTGCGCTTTGAGCGCCTGCGCTTCTTGAGTCTTTTCGTTCCAGAACACAATATTGCCGCGGTCGCCGTCGCAGTCGGGCATGTAGCCAAGCGCCGCATACGCGCCTGCGGCGCACGGGATTTTTCCGGTTTTCAGCGACGTCATCGCCTCGGCGCAGTACACAAGGTTTTCCGCCTCCGGTATAATTGTGTGCGCAATGCCGCGCGGCGTGCCGTTTATCGCGTAAAAGCCAAGCCCGCACGCCGTCATAAATGACTCGTCAATCGATACGGTGCGCGCCGAGCCGTTCATGTCGCACACGACCGTAAGCGGTTTCTGCTTAAGCATCGCGCCAAGCCGGTCAAAAAGCTTATCCTGTGTCTTTGCATCGGTGCTGCCGCTGATTACCTCGCGCGTAAACGCACGGTACGCCGCAAGCGCCCGCTCCTTTGCGGCGGGCACGTCCGCGTATACGGCAGACACCGCTTCCGCGCTTGCGGCGGCAATGAGCGCTGCCGCATATTGTCCTGAGTCTTCGCGCGCGCAGCGCTTTTTGAATTCTGCAATAAGGCGCGCGGCTTCGCCGCCGGGAATAACGCCGCCGTCGTCCAGGCCGAACTTTACGCCGTTATGCCCGACGGGGTTATGGCTTGCAGAGATATACACGAATCCCTGCGCCTGTCTGCTGTACGCCATTATCTCAGGTGCGGCGGTAATGAACACGTATTCAACCGAAAGACCGCGGCCCAAAAGCACGCGGATCATCGTGTCC
Organism: Candidatus Treponema faecavium; assembly: GCA_019113455.1. Classification (GTDB taxonomy): domain Bacteria; phylum Spirochaetota; class Spirochaetia; order Treponematales; family Treponemataceae; genus Treponema_G; species Treponema_G faecavium. Next base: position 1,001 of record DXHG01000172.1, read on the forward strand.
GCAATCAGCGTTCCCGTAGGGCGCGCGTCAATGCCGACGACGATGCGCGCATTTTTGCCGCAGCGCGCGGCGGCGTACTCCGCAAACGTGTCAGCAATGAGCGCGGCGAGCGCGAGGTGCGTGTCAGACACATCGGGGCGCGCGTCTTCTTCGTCTCCGCTTGCCGCGAACACGGTACGCCATCCCGATGCTGACAGTATCATGCGCGAAAGCGCCTGCACTATCGCCTGCTCAGACGGCACCCCGCGCGAAAGCGGAATAACAGACGGATCGCCCAACTCAAACCCTGTACGCGGATCTATGCACATGCTCATGACAGCCTCCTCAAACGATATGCAGAAAAAGCATAGTCTTTTTTTTAGTGTTCTGCAAGTATGCACGTTCTGCTGTCAGTCTGCCGGCAGATAGCAGAACCTGTGTACTCATGCAAGTTTATAGTGTATAGTTGCGTGTCAAAGAATGATTGCAGGAGGATACGCGCCATGGCGCAGCATGTCATTGTCACGGAACACCAGCTGCACTGGGCGGCATTATACGAAACGGAAAAGCGCCTGATTACAGAGATTCTCAAAGACGCCGTCATTGCCGTCTATCACATCGGCAGCACCGCCGTGCCGGGCCTCGCCGCCAAACCCATTATCGACATCATGGCCGTTGTGAGAAACCTTGCACAGGCTGACGACGCCGCAGACGGGTTTGCAAAAGCCGGATACGAATACTTAGGCGAGTTCGGCATCGCAGGCAGGCGGTATCTGCGCAAAGGCGGAGACGAGCGGACGCACCAGATTCACATTTTCGCTGCGGACGACTGGCCGAATATCAGCCGTCACCTCGCGTTCCGCGACTATATGCGCGCCCATGCAGACGAGCGCGAGGCGTATGCGGCAATAAAACGGGCGCTTGCACGGCAATTCCCATACGACATCGAAAGCTACTGCCGCGGAAAAGAAGAGTTTGTGCAGGAACGGCAGGCAAAGGCGCTTGAGCAGATCTGTCTTGACTGGGACAGGCTCTATATCGCCGCGCGCCTTGTCCAGCGTGAACGTGTAATTTCTGCGCTCGTGCAGGCGGGCTCCGTTGCCGCAGCGCTCCTTACGGAAAGCGGGAATATATACACCGGCGTCTGCATCGACACGGCGTGTTCGCTCGGCATGTGCGCGGAACGCAGCGCCATCGCCGCCATGATCACCGGCGGGGAACACCGCGCAAAAAAACTGCTCGCCGTGACGCCCGGCGGAAACGCCGTCATGCCGTGCGGTGCCTGCCGCGAAGCCCTGATGCAGCTTGGCGCGGATGCGGGCAGTACAGAAATCTTATGCGAATATGAAACAAAAACAGCGGTGCGGCTCAGTTCGCTTGTACCGCAGTGGTGGAGCCCAATGTGAAGCCGGCATACACAAGAAGAGATACATTATTATGGAATATACCGTAATCGACAAGGAAAACTGGGCGCGAAAAGAATACTTTGAACACTATATCAACGTCGTTCCCTGTACGTACAGCATGACGACAAAAATTGATATTACGCACATCAAACAGCACAAACTGAAACTATATCCGGCACTGCTGTACTGCATAACAAAAACGGTGAATCGGCATGAGCAATTCAGAACGGCATTCCGAGCAGACGGCACGCTGGTACTGTATCAAAAGCTGCTGCCGTGCTTTACGGTGTTTCACCAAAGCACCAAGACGTTTTCCAATATCTGGACTGAGTTTTGCGATGATTACGCCGTCTTTTACCGCAATTATACCGAAGATATTGCGCGTTTCGGCTCAGCGCAAACTATGATGGCAAAACCGAATCCGCCGGAAAACATATTCACCGTTTCCATGATACCGTGGGTTTCTTTTGAAGGCTTTAACCTCATGGTGCAGTCTTTCAGCTACCTGCTGCCGATTTTCACGCTCGGAAAATATCTGCGGACAGGTACACAGTACCTCATACCGTTAGCCGTGCAGGTACATCACGCAGTATGCGACGGGTATCACGCAAGCTGCTTTATACAGGACTTGCAGCAGGAAATCAATCAGTTATGCGCTCCCAAACTTGCATGAGTACAGCGACAAACCCCAGTGCGGGGCTTGCGGAACTGCCTGCCTCCACAGAAAAGCAATCACAGAGGATAGCAAAGAAAAAAGGCTTGTATGCACACGCAGCAGCAATCCCGCGGAGACCCGCAAAAAAAACAAGCCCGCGTGCAAAATAAACGCCGCCGCGCGGACTTGCCGCGTCATAGAAAATCACCCGCGCCGTACTTTCAATTTTGGATCCGGGACCCAAAACCTGCGGCTTTTCAAACACTGTGCTGGTGAAGAGGGAGGAGTTTCTCCCTTCCCAAAAACGGCACGCCCTTGACACGGCTGCCCCGCTCCAAGTAGAATAACGGTATTCGGGGGTGCACCGGTTTCGACGGGTGTGGTCGCGAACTTGAGCTGCAGGTGAGGTCTGCCTGTCCTCTTGAACAGACAAAAACTATAACTGCCGAAGACAATCGTCAGTTCGCACTGGCTGCTTAATCAGCTGATGCCGGAATGTGCAGGGCGCTGCTCCGAGCTTTGTACAATTCCGTTGCCAAACGGAGCTTGCCGTATATGCGGTTCGTAGCATATGCGGGACTTTTTACGAAATACGGAGCCGACGCTTGCGGCGTTGCTACCGGCTCCCGACAACCGCCTCGCGCCGCTAAACCTGTAGAGGCTCCTGATCCGCACATTCGGACGGGAGTTCAACTCTCCCCATCTCCAAAAGCTGCCTGTACGGCAGCTTTTTTGTTTTACCCGTGTATCAAGAATCTTTATGCCGCCGCGCGTGCAGCCGAAACGCAATACTCTGCAGAGCATCGGTATTTACTCGCACATTGCTCATGCGGCGCTAGATTTGCAGTTCACTGCGAGGTGTTTGCGGTGCTTGCACGCGGGCTTGTTTCTTTGAACGCCGGTACCCTGCGGTACCCTGCACGCAGACTGGAATTTATTGCCTGTTTTTGCTAGAATACAGCAGTTTTATATATAGTAAAGAACGCCCGCTTTCCCGGGTAGTATTGAGGATACTATGATCACACTGAAATTCGGCGGAACATCGATGGGTAGCGCGCGTCGTATGCTCAATTCCGTACATATTATGTGCTCCCGCGCGCAAAAGGACACGATCAGCGTCATCGTTTCCGCGGTGGCGGGCGTGTCGAACAGTTTGCAGCAAAGCATTGAAGGCTGCACGGCAGGGGAAAGCCCAGCAGTACATGTTGAAAAGATACGCGCAGTGCATACAGATATATGCGCCGAACTGCAGGCGCTTGTGCCGCAGTTCGGCGCGGACGCAGTTATCGCCAAGCTTGCGCCGCTCTTTGAAACGTACGAGCGCCTTTTGAGCGCGGCGGCGGCGTTTGGCGAATGTCCCGTTTCCGTTCACTGCCGTATCATGGGCTTAGGCGAACTTTTATGCGCACCGATTGTCGAAGCCCTGCTCCGCGCGCAGGGACAGAACGTTATGCTTCTTGATTCGCGCAAATACATATTCACGACGGGAAGCCAGACAGAAGGCGACCCCGATTACGCGCGCACCGCCGCGGCGCTCGCGCCGTTCCGCGACGCGTCTGCCGCCCAACCGCGGATTCTGCTTTTTCCCGGCTTTATCTGCACATGGCAGAACAGCGCGCCCGGACTCCTCGGCAGAAACGGTTCCGATTTTTCCGCAGCAATTATCGGCTCCTGTCTCGGCGCGCAGCGCGTAGAGTTCTGGACAGACGTTGACGGCATCTTTACCGCAGACCCGCGTATCGTTTCCGACGCGATACTGGTCAGCGACATGACATACGAAGAGGCAATGGAGCTTTCGTTTTTCGGCTCAAAGATACTGCATCCTAAAACGCTTGCGCCGCTCGCGGTAAAAAACATCGAGGCATGGAGCCTCAACAGCCATAACCCTGCCGCACGCGGCACGCGTATCGGGCGCGGGCCGTTCGCCTGCGGAGCCGAGGCGGGGCCGGTGCGCGGCATCTCGTGCCTTAAGAACACCGCTATGATAAGCGTTTCGGGCACCGGAATGAAAGGACGCAGCGGCATGGCGGCACGCATTTTCAACGCCGTAAGCCGCGCCGGAGCTTCCATGCTGCTTATTACACAGTCAAGCTCGGAATACACGATCAGTTTCTGCATCAGGCAGCGGTTTGTGCAGTCGGTGCAGGACGCGCTCAGCGCGGAATTTGAGCTTGAAATCAGAGAGAAGCTCCTTAATAAGATAGAAGTGCAGAAAGACTGCGCAATCGTTTCTATCGTGGGAGACGGCATGAAAGAAAAGCGCGGCGTTGCAGGCACGTTCTTTGAGGCGCTCGCGTCCCAGGACATTAACATCCTTGCCATCGCGCAGGGCTCTTCGGAACGTTCCATCAGCGTCGTCATAAACGGAGAAAACGGCGACACGGCCGTGCGTATCGCGCACCGCTTCTTTTTCAACACGGCGCAGACAATCGAAGTGTTCGCGTTCGGCGCGGGAAGCATCGGAGGGCGGCTGCTTGACCAGATACATAACCAGCAGAAAAGCCTTGCCGCGCAGCATATTGAAATTAAAGTCATGGCGATTGCGACGCTGAAAACGATGATTGTCGATGAAAACGGCATTGATCTCACGGACTGGCGCACTGCGGTGCGGAGTTCTGAACGCGCCACTTCCGTTGACGATATCCTTGATTTTGTACGCACTGTAAAGCCGCTTAATCCCGTATTTGTGGACTGCACGGCATCGTATGATTTGCCGGAACGATACATTGATATTCTTAACGCCGGTATGCACATCGCAACACCGAACAAACGCGCCAATTCCATGAGCATGAGCTACTACCGTGAACTCAGGCAGGTAGCAAACCGTATGCACCGGCGGTTCCTGTACGAAACAAACGTCGGCGCAGGACTGCCGATCATTGACACGCTGCAAAATTTATTTAAGAGCGGCGACCAGCTTACCGGCTTTTCGGGCATTATGTCAGGCTCGCTGTCGTATATCTTCGGACGGCTTGACGAGGGCGTTTCGTTCAGCGAGGCGGTAAAAGAAGCGCGCAACAACAAGTTTACCGAGCCTGACCCACGGGACGATCTCGGCGGGCTTGACGTGGCGCGCAAGGCGCTTATCATTGCGCGCGAGGCAGGCATGTCGCTTGAGCTTTCAGATGTAACGATACATCCGGTATTTCCGGAGTCGTTCGACACGAGCGGCAGCGTAGAGGAGTTTATGCAGCGGCTGCCTCAGGCTGACGCGTACTTCGCCGAGAAAATGGCTGAACTCAAGCGGCAGGGCAAGGTGCTCCGCATGGCAGCGTCGATTGAAAACGGAACATGCAGCGTCGGCATTATAGAAGCAGATAAAGATCATCCGCTGTACGCGGTGCGCGGCGGGGAAAACGCATTCGTGTTTACGACGCGCCGCTACACGCCTATTCCGCTGTCTGTGCGCGGGTACGGCGCAGGGGCAGGCGTTACAGCAGCCGGCGTATTCGGCGACATTCTGCGTACAGTATCATGGAATCCGGAGGCATAACAGATGGTCATCGTTCTCAAAAAAGATATTCCGCAGCAGGAAAAAGATAATCTCAAGCAGTTCCTTGAAAAGAATCACTTTCACGTAAACGAGATAGCCGGAGAAGAAGAAACCATATTCGGCGCTGTCGGCAAGTTGGGCATCGATCCGCGCGAAGTCGAAATACTTCCCGGTGTGGAACGCGTTATTCCCATTTCCAAGCCGTACAAAATGGCAAGCAGGGAGTACAAAAAAGACAATACGGTTGTCTGCGTGCCGAACAATCAGGGGCAGACGATTAAAATCGGCGGCCAGCGCATCGTCGTTATCGCAGGGCCGTGTGCGGTAGAAAGCCGCGAACAGATGATGGCCGCTGCCGAGCGCGTCGCGGCTGCCGGGGCAGTTATGCTCCGCGGCGGCGCGTTTAAGCCGCGTACGAGCCCGTACGCGTTTCAGGGTCTCGGCGAAGAAGGCGTCAAAATACTTAAGGAAGCGGGAAACGCATATGGCCTGCCGGTTGTCACGGAAATCGTTTCTGCAGACCACATCCCGCTTATGAACGACTATGTAGACGTGTACCAGATAGGCGCGCGGAACATGCAGAACTTTGAGCTCTTAAAACGTGTAGGCGAACTCGGCAAGCCGGTCATTCTCAAGCGCGGCCTGTCCGCGACAATAGAAGAATGGCTCATGGCGGCGGAATATCTGCTCTCGTCGGGCACCGAAGACGTTATTCTGTGCGAACGCGGCATACGCACCTACGAAAAGATGACGCGCAACACGCTCGACTTATCGGCGATACCGATAGTCCGCTCCCTCACGCACCTGCCGATTATCGTTGACCCCAGCCACGCCGTCGGCATCCGCGATAAAGTGCCGCCAATGGGTCTTGCCGCCGTCGCCGCGGGCGCAGACGGCATTATCGTAGAAGTCCACTGCAATCCTGACAAGGCGCTGTCAGACGGCGCGCAGTCGCTGTATCCGGAACAGTTTGAAAAGCTCGTGCGCGACATCGACGTGCTTGCGCCGGTTGTCGGCCGCGAGATCTTCCGCATACGCCGCACAGCAAGGAAAGCGCCCGCGCAGAACACGCAGACTCAAGAGAACGCAAAAATCATTTGCGCATATTCAGGCGGCCGCGGCGCATATGCGGAACAGGCAATTATGCACTGCTTTGACGGTGAGGCCGAAGAACTGCCGCTCAATTCGTTCCGCGAAATATTCCAGACCGTTTCTGACGGGCGCGCCGATTACGGCATGGTGCCGATAGAAAACAGCCTGGCTGGTTCCGTATACGACAATTACGACAACCTTGTGCGCTTTGAGGACATCGCTATCGTCGGCGCTGTTACCCTGCGCATTGAACACTCGCTGCTCTCGGTTCCCGGCGCGTCGATAGACACTATCCGCAATGTCTATTCCCATCCGCACGGATTTCCCCAGTGCGCGCAGTTTTTGTCGCAGCATCCGCAGTGGAACCACATAGATTCCGTTTCCACAGCAACGGCGGCGCAGACAGTCGCCGAAAAAGGCAGTACGGAAAACGCCGCTATCGCGTCAGACATTATGGTTAAATACAACGACCTGATTGTGCTTGCGCAGGGCATTGAATCAAACCCCAGAAATTACACGCGCTTTGTCATCATCGCCGCGCAGCACGGAGACCCGTTTGACTGCGATACAGACCCGCACATAAACAAAGCGTCTTTAGTGTTCACCACAAAAAACGAACCTGGCGCGCTGTACCGCTCGCTTGGCGTATTGCAGCAGCAGAACCTGAACATGACGCGGCTTGAATCTCGCCCTATTCAGGGACAGCCATGGCGCTATATGTTTTACGCTGATGTGACGCTGTCAGAAGACAAAACGGTGAAGGAACGCATTGACGCAATAAAAACAGCCGTAGCGGCGCTCAAAGAAAGCGCCGAGGACGTTCGCCTGCTCGGCATATATCACGAACGCACGGCAGGCTAAAGGAGATTTCAGTATGGAACGCTATGTATTGTCAGTATTGGTAGAAAACCACGCCGGCGTTTTAAGCCGCGTATCAGGACTGTTCAGCCGCAGGGGCTTCAACATAGACAGCTTGACCGTTGGGGAAACATACGACAGCAACCGCTCACGCATGACAATCGTCGTGCGCGGGGACAACTATATTCTCGATCAGATAAAAAAACAGCTGGCAAAGCTCGTCGAAGTCATTTCTATCGAGCACTGCGAGCCGGTACACACCGTTGTGCGCGAAATGGCGCTCATCAAAGTCTGCGCACCGGGAACGTCCCGCGTCGGAGTTATCGAAACGGCGAACATATTCCGCGCGCATATCGTTGACGTCGGCCTTGATTCCGTAATTATCGAAGTAACCGGAAGCGAAGACAAAATAGAAAGCCTTATCAGGCTGCTCCAGCCGTTCGGCATTATGGAACTTGTGCGCACGGGTCTTACCGCGATGGGCAGGGGAAGCGCCGTCTTATCCTGACAGCCGTGCCCGCGGCAAAACTGCCGCTTGCCCCGCCCTGCACAAACCGGCAGCGTGACACTCAGCAGAGGCTTCCCTCCCCTTACGCCGCAGGAACCAGCGGTGCGTGCTTTCTGTTCAGCGTACTGCTTTTATTATAGTAGATAATGAGCAGCACGGATGTCGTTGTCCACGTAATCGGATAACTTGCCAGCACCATCTGTATCGTCGTATGAAACGGTACGGCGGCCAGTATCCAGATAATGCGCAGCGCACACACGCCGACAAGCGTCAGTATCGTCGGCACAAAGACGTCTCCCGTGCCGCGCAGCGTGCCTGAAATAATCTCAATGCAGATATAGGTGATAAACGTCGGCACCAGAAACCGCAGGATAACCATGCCGTCCGCAATAACGGCGCTGTCGGCGGTAAACAGCAGGTAAATATATTCGCCAAAGAAATAAAACAGCACGCTGATGCTGATTGTAACTCCTCCGGCAATCGCCAGACACTGCTTCATGCCGCCGCGCACGCGATCAAGCTTGCCTGCCCCGTAATTCTGTCCGGCAAACGTCGTAATCGCGATGCCAAACGCGTTTATCACCATCCAGAACAGGCTGTCTATCTTGCTGTACGCGGTATACGCGGCAATCATGTCAGTGCCGAACTGATTCACGCTCGCCTGAATGATAATATTTGAAAGCGAATACATCACCGACTGCAAACCCGTCGGCAGCCCGATGCGTATCATGTTTTTGAGCATACCGGGCGCAAAATGGATAATGCGGTAATTGAGCCGGTACATATCCTCGCTGCGGCTCAGACAGCGGAGCACCAGCACGGCGCTTACCAGCTGCGAAATAATCGTTGCGAGCGCCGCCCCGCCGACTCCCATGCCGAACCCCGCGATAAACAGCAGGTCAAGCACGATATTGCACAGACAGCCGGCAATCAGATAATAGAACGGACGCCGGGAATCTCCCACCGCGCGCAAAATGCCCGCGCCCATATTGTAGACGAGGTTAGGAATCATGCCGGCAAAAAAGATGCGTATATACACGAGCGCCTGATCGAGGATCGCTGCGGGCGTGCCCATCGCGCGCAGCAGCACCGGAGAGCACAAAAGCCCGATTACCATAATAACCGCGCCGCCCGCTATCGAAAGCGCTACCGCCGTGTGCACGGCGCGGTGCACGTCGCGCCGGTGCTTCGCGCCGTAAAACTGCGCGATAACGATAGACGCGCCGGATGACACGCCGACAAAAAAACCGACAAGCAGGTTGATGATAATGCCCGTACCGCCGCCGACTGCCGCGAGCGCTTCTTTACCGAGAAAGCGTCCGACAACAACCGCATCTACCGTGTTGTACAGCTGCTGGAAAAACGTTCCCAATAAAATAGGAAAGAAAAAGATAAGCAGCTGCTTCCAGATAACTCCTTCCGTAATATCATGCTTTACCGCGCTCATATACTGTGTTATAGCTGAGCGCGGTAAAAAAGTCAAATCCTCCCGATACACGCATTTTTATATGCGGTGATTCTGCGCTTGCAGCGCGCGGGCTTCTTTTTTTTGCAATGCACTGCGGGCTGTTTTATACGCTGTATTCGGCGAGGTATGACTGCATCGCGGAGAGGTGTTCTTTTCCTGCGATAGTGCCGTTTTCAACGGCGGCGATAATGTCCTGTATTGTTGCGATTGCATACACGGGAATTCCGAAATCACGGTACGCTTCCTGCACGGCGGACAAGCTGCCTGATACGCCTTTTTCCATGCGGTCAACGGTAATCACCATTCCGGCAATAACGGCGTTCGGGGCCGCCTGGCGTATTTTGGGCAGCGTCTCGCGCAGCGCCTTGCCGCTTGTCATCACGTCTTCAATAATGATGACGCGGCTTTCGTTTGTCAGCGCGCCGCCGACAAAGAGTCCGCCTTCCCCGTGATCCTTCGCTTCTTTGCGGTCAAAGCAGTACGACAGCTCCATGCCGTATTTGCTGTACAGCGCAACGGCGGTGCTTACGGCAAGCGGAATACCTTTGTATGCGGGACCAAACAGCACATCGCCGCGTATATTGTGTTCGCGTATGCAGTCGGCATAAAAGCCGCCCAGCCGCGCCAGCTGTGCGCCGGTGGTATAGTTTCCGGTATTGATAAAGTACGGCGCCTTTCTGCCGCTTTTCAGCGTAAAATCGCCGAACGTCAGCACGCCGCATTCGCTCATAAACTTGATGAAATCTTCTTTATAAGACATAGCCGCCTCCGGTTCAAAACATTTTCGCGGCAGCACGCCGCCGTGAACAGTATACACACATCTCCCCTGTTTGTGAAACACGTGCGGTACAGGCTCGCTGCAGTGCAGCGGTTAATTGCTGCGCCTTACACCTGCATATCAAACAAGTTGCCGGCGGCAAAAAATTTCCCGTTTAAAAAATAAAAATTTGCCGATGGCAAAATTTTATTTTGCCATTTATCAGACATGAATTTTGCCGATGGCCAGCGGCGCACTTGCCGA